>DOIV01000071.1:1746-9942 GCA_003511845.1 Flavobacteriaceae bacterium
AATTCTTTATTACTGTTTCTTGTGTATTTTGTAACCAAATCACTTCCGCTATAGGGTAATATAAAGATATCGTTTCCGAGCATTACTATTTGATCTGGTAAATTAAAAGGTAATGCCGTACTATTGTCATAGTCCTTTGGAGTTAAATCTCCTATTAACTGTAAGTAGGTACTTCCTGATTGCCCATCTGCATTTGGCAGAGTACTCAAAATAGCAATTTCTCCCTTAGCTATTTCTGGTGGTGTAGGGTCGTCACTATCACAAGATGTGAAGGTTATAGTTAAACTTACTAATAACACCATTGATTTTAAATAATTTGTTTTCATTTTAATCTGTTTTAAATTTATTATTGTTACTTATTTTATTACATAGCGTAATCTAATACCTGCTGTTCTTCCAGGTAAGGGTCTATTAAAAATTGATAATACTCTTTCATCAGTGATATTATTGATTTGCAAACCAATACTGATGTTTCTATTCTTAAAGCTGTGTTCTAAACCCAAGTTATAGGTCAAAGTACGAGGAATGCGTCTGTTTTGAAAAACGCTTTGTTCAAAATCATAAAAATACTCTTCTACAAAAGAGCTTTCAAAATAGAACTTACTGTTTTGCTCCTTTCCTCCAAATAGATTTTCTTTATGTAATTCAAAACCTGCATTCGCATATAAATAAGGTATATTCGGAATTCTATCTCCTTTTGTAGGATTGTCGATATTTGAATCCAAATCTTTTTTACGGGTATCCCTTAAATCTTGGTAAGTGGCATTGGCGTATAGATAAATATTTTTTGTGATATCTAATTTCATGTCAACATCTGCCCCAAGTGTTCTTGATTCTCCAAAATTTTGATACTGTGATTGTAGAAAACCTCCTGTAAAACGGATTAGATTTTCTAATTGCATATAGAATACGTTAAATTCAAATTGTAATTTATTGTCATTATTATTGGTATGGTCGTATATAAAACCAAGGTTCATACTACTGTTTCTTTCAGGTTCTAAATTGCCTGAGGGTGCTACAATAAAGCCATCACCTAAAAGTTCATTTTCACTAGGTAATCTAACATCATAAGCATAGGAAGCTTTTATGAGAAAGTCTTTGGTAAATCTGTAGCGAAAAGCTGTATTGAAGCCAACATCATTTTTTTGAAAATTATGAGGTATGGCACTTCTTAAATAGATATCGACCAGAGTGGTTTTAATATTATAAAAGTAATATTTTAATGAAGTTGAACTGGTTAGTTTATTTTCCAAAAAACGAACTTCATAGTTTAAGCCTGTTACTAAACTTTTCATTTTACTTTCATAATTGGTTTTATAACCAATAACTTGATCTCTTAAATCATCTTTTGGGTTACCATGGGCATAGGTATAAACCGTATTTAAATTTATTGTACTATTATCATTCAAGATATAATTCAAATTTGTTTTTTGCATGAGGGTGTGTTTTTTGATAACCGCATCATTGGGTGTTGAGCCTATTTCCCCTCCGAAAGTAGTAACTGGTGCATAAGTTGTCCCATCCCAATTATAGCGTTGCATTGCTTTATCTTGAAATTTAAAAATGGAATAACCATAGCCAACACCAAAGTCTAAATCTAGCCCTTCGGTCAAGAAGTCTTTTTTTTGCATCTGATTTGTTAAGCCATAGGCATCTGCGGTACTTACGGCTTCTTGTATGTTTTGGGTAATTCCTTGTATTTCTTTTCTTGATTGAATTAAAAAAGGTTCAAATACTACCACGTCAAACCACCATTTTTTTGCTTTAAAATTCACTCCTATAAATTTTTTCTCAAATTCGTCATGATCCCTTTTAATTTTAAGGTCGGGATTAAATGGAGATTCCATTGTATAATTGTTATCTGAATACGTGTATAAAATACCTCCACCAAATTCATATCCTTTCTCTTTATTATTTTTTTTATAAATTATATTTGCATTGTGAGTATTGTATGATTGCATACTGTAATTAAAATCTACATAGGTTGGAGGGAGTTCTTTGGTAACTATATTTACAGCTCCTCCAATGGCAGAACCTCCAAATTTTGCAGGTACAATACCTTTATAGACCTCAATTCTATCTATTAAATCTGTAGGAATGTCATTTACACCAATAAAATCAGATTGGTCGCTCAATGGAGTTCCATCTATAAAAAACCCGATTCTTTTCCCTTCTAAACCTCTTACAGAAATTCTAGATTCACTACCCACTCCACCAAAACTTCTTATTTTTATTCCTGCGGTTTTTGTTAGAATCTCACCTACATTGCTGACGGTTCCTTGTATGTCTTTTATTGAAATAACTGAAACGGGCAAGGCATTTTCCCTTATTTCACGAGCTTTAGATTTTGCGGTAATAGTTACATCATCTAAAGCCTGAATACTTTCAATTAATTTGAAATTTATTTTTTTTGTTTCACCATTCTTAATTGTTAGTTTTTTGATTATTGATTTATAACCAACCATAGAAACTTTTAAAATGTATTTTCCTTCTTTTAGGTTTGTTAATTCAAAATAACCATTTGTGTTTGTTGTAGCCCCTTTACTTTTTGTAATGGAAATATTAACACCAATTAAAGGATTTTTACTATTGCTATCAATTATATATCCACTTATTTTGGAAGTGTTTTGTGCTGTAATAAACTGTGGATTAAAAAATAAAACTCCAAAAATTATAGTTAATAGTTTTTTTTTCATTAGTTTAAGTTATTACAATTTTCAATAAAGAACACTGTTCTAATTTGTTCAAAAAAACACAAATTATATAATGTATTTTTTTAGGTTCAGAACTAAATTCTATAATGCAAATGTATAAAATATTTTTATTAAGATTGATTATAAATAATATCTTATTACTATATTTACTTTTAATTATACCAAATAAATAAAATGCAGATGAAAAAAACATATAAAATACTTTTAACTTTACTTTTAATTATAATTATTACAGCGGTTTCGTTTTATATTATTAAGGGCAAAAGTGTCTACGAACCAGCCAAATATTATTTAAAAGTGAGCCCGTCAGATAAAAATTTAGACATAGGTTCTACGATAGATTTTAAATTGCCAAATCAGTTTAATAATGTATATCAGTTGACTGATGATACCAAAAAAATGGTTTTTGCATTTTCTCAGGAAACAGGGCATTTAATTAGAGATTTTTTGGAAACAAAACTAGAAGGTTACCTTACAGATAAAAAGACTATTGTTATATCGGATATAAGTGAAGCACCAACAGTTATTCAAAACACCTTTATTATACCATCTTTAAATGAAAGTAAATATAAAATGTTGTTGATTTTTGATGAAGAAATGGCTAAAACACTAAAAGAAGGCAAAGATATTACAAAGGCAATACTAATTACTTTAGATGATAAAAAAGTTTTAAAGGTTGATTATGCTTCGAATACAGAAGAGTTAGAAAAATTCATAGAGCAGTAAATGAATTGTGTCACTTTAAGTTTTTCGTATGAACAATTATACAGCAGTATTGAGAATTATTTAACTGGTATAATAATGAAATAAAAGATTACACACCATTTTAAGGTGTCTTTCACCTTCAGAAATGAAAAAAAATTAGAAAACTTATTATGTAGTCCATACTTAGAATGCTTACGTCGAGGTAGTTTATTTATCTCAAAAACAGTTAAAACTATGGACTTTAGTGCATCTCGCTTTAGCTTCTAAAAATTTTATCTTTTTGGATTATGTCAGACCAGAGAACAAATGGGCATACAGTATCGAGATTAACGGTTCATAATTGTATGGAGAAATATAGATATTCTACATTGGAAGGAAATGTAGTTAAAAAATTAAAAGGAAGAAGTTCTAGGGAATTTCAGCAAGAATTTCCAAACTAGAGGAAGCGGTTTAGGCTCAACATTTTTGGGCAATAGGATTTGGATGTTGGAGTACAAGAAACATAACAGGTAAGATGGTCAATGAGTATTTAGAACATCATCGAAAATAAACAAACGACAATGATAATTTTATCATTGAGTGATTCCGTACAGTTGACTTTAGTTAGATTTTAAAACCTATGGACTTTGAGTCCATAGTGGTTTGGTTGTAAAATCATCTACCTCGTCAAACCATAAAAGAATCCTGTAAAATAGGGGGGTAAGCCAAATTTAAAAGGGCAAATGAATTTATACTTCAATTTTTTAAACATTGTAAGAAATTCTTATTGTTTTTTATATGTTTTGTTTATTTATTATGCTATTTTTATTGCTAAAAAAAAGAACTAATGAATTTTGAGTTATTACAAAAATATAAAAAACAGCTTTCCAATAGTACAATTCGTAGTAGGGCGAAATACATTTCATTAAATAATGTTAACAACTCTATTTATAGCTATACATTTGTCTATAAAGGTTCTGAAAGCAGACCTTATTTAATAGAAATTAAACAACATAATAAAAAGATAAATAGCAACTGCACTTGCCCATATGATTATGGTGGTTTATGCAAACATGAAGTAGCTGGTATTAATTTTATTCTAAACAATGAAGAAAGTAACTCTAAAATGAATAAAGATTTATTTGGAAATATAGTTGTTGATCAAAATGAAATAATTTTAGTAAATCACTTTCTTACCAAAGAGATTATAAATTCTCTTAGGAATAAAATTAATAGTAATTATTATTTTAATCAATACGCTGTTAAAATACAATCACTAGAAAAAAATAAAATTACCGCATCATATAATGATTATAATAGAGAGAATCAGACTTTTATATACAACCCTGAAAGTAATACCTTAGATGCAAGCTGTTCTTGTATATATAAAAATAAGTACTGTGAGCATATAATAGCAGCACTTTTTTACATTTTAAAAAAATATGGAAATGCCATTTTTAGTCCAGACTATTTAAATAATTCTATTGTAGAATTTTTGCAACGTTATAATATGTCTATAGATGATGACTATGAAAAATTCTTTGATTTTTCTTTAGGAATTAAAGGCTTGGAAGTTGTTGAAAAGGCTAAAAACATTGTGCCATCGTTAGAGGTTGCAAAAGAAAATATTATTCCAACGATAGAAAAAAAAGATTCTTTATATATTTTAAAAGAAGAAAAAACAATTGAAAAAACTCATGGTTTAGGCTTCTGCTTTGAGTTAACAACTCGAAAAAAAATTCCTTATTTTAACTTAATTCCATTCAAAGCAAAATATAAAAAAAGAAGTACTGAATTTATTTCGTCTTATCAAGATATTGATAGTTATGATTTTATTGAATTGACAAAAGATTTTGATACTGAAGATAAACTAATAACAATTAAAGCACTAAATTTTCAAGGTATTAATTATAATTTCATTGATGAATTTAACATTGAAAGCTTCAGAAAAGTGTTTATCCGTTTTCAAGACTTTATTAACACATCTAAAAAATATCTTTTTTTTGAGAAAAAAACTCTAAAATCATTAACAAAAAAGAATCTAAAACCAATAGTATTCAAACTAGAAAAGCCAAAATTATTTTTTACATTAACAGAAAAAGAAAATTTTTATACTCTTAAGGGAAAATTGACAATTGAGGGTAAAACATATCAAATTGACTCTAGTCTAGTCAAAATTTATCCTTTTTTCTGTAAAATAAAAGAGAGCATCTATTTTTTTGATAATTTGTACAATTACATTTATATAAATAAACTTCAAAAAAAAGGGGAATTGAATTTTCAAAAAAAAGATTTTTCAAAATTATATAAAGAAATAATAGAACCTTTAACAGAATATTTTGAAGTTAAAACCATCGTATATAAAAATTCAAGAAAAAAAATAGTAAAAACTAATATTAAAAAGCAAGTATATCTTTCTGATTATGAAGGAGAGTATGTAGTTTTTAAATTAGCGGTTCAGTACGATGAAAAGCTCATATTATTACATTCAAAGAAACAATTATTTGATGAAAAAGATCAAAAAATTGTACAGCGAAACGAAGCTTTTGAAAATAATTTTTTAGAAGAATTTAAAGATTTACACCCCGATTTTGAACAACAGGAAAATCTATTTTTCTTAACACCTTATCAGCTCGTTGAAAACGAATGGCTATTAAAAGCATCCGAAAAATTAAAACACAAAAGCACCACTGTTTTTGGAGCAAATGACTTAAAATCATTTAGGTATAACTTAAACAAACCTGTGGTTTCTATGAGTGTCAAATCAAATATTGATTGGTTCGATCTAGAAATAGTAGTGAGATTTGGCAAAGAACAAGTCTCTTTAAAAGAGATTAGAAAAGCTTTATTGAATAAAAGTAAGTACATACAATTAAATGATGGTAGTATTGGAATTTTACCAGAAAAATGGCTTAAAAAATTAGCTACTTATTTTAAAATAGGCGAAGTTAAAAATGATTCCATAAAAATTTCCAACTATCAATTTAACATTATTGATGAATTACATGATGAATTGGAAACTACACCAAAATTCTTACTAGAATTACAACAAAAAAAATTACGCTTACAAAACCTAGAAACTTCAATATCGATAAATATCCCAAAAAACATCAAAGCAACTTTACGACCTTACCAAAAACAAGGTTTAAATTGGTTGGGTTTTTTAGATGAAAACAAATTGGGCGGTTGCCTAGCAGATGATATGGGTCTAGGAAAAACCTTGCAAGTCATAACATTTTTAAGTCATCTGAAATCAAAAAAGAAAGTTAAAAATCCGCATTTGGTCATTATGCCAACCTCATTGATTTTTAATTGGCAAAAAGAAATTGGAAAGTTTTGCCCTTCACTAAAAACGCTCTCTTATATTGGCTCTAAAAGAAAAGATCTATTAAAATATTTTTCTAAATACGATATCATCCTTTCAACCTATGGTTCGTTACTAAATGATATTGAATTTTTAAAAGACACTAAATTCAGTTATGTTATTTTGGATGAAAGCCAGGCCATTAAAAACCCAAATTCAAAACGATATAAAGCGGTAAGATTATTGCAATCTGAAAACAGATTGGCATTAACAGGGACTCCAATTGAAAATAATACATTTGATTTATATGCACAGATGAATTTTTTAAATCCTGGAATTTTAGGAGCAATGTCTCATTTTAAAAAGGAATTTTCAGAAGCAATAGATAAAAATAAAGACGAACAAGCTTCATTTTTATTGGGTAAAATAATTCATCCTTTTTTGTTAAGACGAACCAAAGAGCAAGTTGCCACTGAACTACCAGAAAAAATAGAAACTATATTGTATTGCGAAATGGGTATAGAACAAAGAAAAGTTTATAACACTTTTAAAAACAAATTTCGTGACTATCTTTTAAATAAAATTGATGAAAATGGTGTAGCAAAATCACAAATGTATGTTTTGGAAGGACTAACCAAGTTACGTCAAATTTGTAATTCTCCCGAATTATTAAGTGATGACAGTGATTATGGAAAAGCTTCTATTAAATTAGATATACTTATTGAAAATATTAGAAGTAAAACCACTGACCATAAAATATTGGTGTTTTCACAATTCACATCAATGTTAAAACTAATAAAGGATAGGTTGGAAGAGTATGATATATTATACGAATATCTTGATGGAAAAACAAGAAACAGAGAAGATAAAGTGGAAAACTTTCAAGAGAATAATAAGATTAGGGTTTTTCTAATTAGTTTAAAAGCTGGAGGAGTTGGTTTGAATTTAATGGTTGCCGATTATGTTTTTTTAGTAGATCCTTGGTGGAATCCTGCAGTTGAAAATCAAGCAATTGATCGTTGTTACAGAATCGGACAAACTAAAAAAGTGATGGCTTACAAAATGATTTGTAAAGATACTATTGAAGAAAAAATAACCGACCTTCAAAATAAAAAGATGCAGGTTTCTGAAAGTATAATTCAGGTTGATCGAATAAAAAAATCATTTGATGCCAATCAAATAAAAGAGCTTTTTAGTTGATTTTGTTAGTTCTACCTCGTCATACCCGAAAAGAAACCCGTAAAGTAGGGAATCAACCAAATCAGCCAAACGATAAGGCTGAATCTATGAAAGGTGGTCAATTGTTTTGGGTTATTTTTAATAACAATATATGTTGCCCAAACGGTATGAATTGCCATTAATAACAAACCCAACATTCCTGTTATGGTATGAAAATTAAAAATAAGCACCCCAACTTGTTTTTTTACATAAGCGGTACCTAAAGTATCTGCAATTAAACCTAGCCAAAAGAAAATTAAATGCCAAGGCTTTAGT
>DOIV01000071.1:10055-10183 GCA_003511845.1 Flavobacteriaceae bacterium
CCAAACAATTAGGCTGAACTTATGAAAGGTGGTCAATTGTTCAGGGTCGTTTTTTATGATGATATAGGTCGCCCAAACCGTATGGATCGCCATTAAGAGCAAACCTAACATTCCTGTTATGGTATGAA
>DOIV01000071.1:10369-10985 GCA_003511845.1 Flavobacteriaceae bacterium
TGGCATATTTTAATTCATTTTTTTAATACTACTACTGAATAGTGCCGATTTACAAGTTTCCCATCTTTACTTTTTACCCATTTCTTATGATCAATTATTTTTTCTAGGCTGAAATTAGATTTGGAGATTATCTTTTTTAAGCCAACTGTATCAAAAAGGTTGAATTTATTCTTTACAAAAGGTATTGTTTTCATAAATTCTTTTTGAGCAAAGGTTAAGGCAAAAACTCCATCTATTTTTAAAACTCGACCAATTTCATTTAACATTTTTATAGGTTGTTGCCAAAAATAAAGGGTGTTTACGGTAAATATTTTATCAAAAGTATTGTTTTTAAATGGTAAATTTTCGCCATCATAAACTTGAAATGTTACATTGTTTTTTGTTAAAACAGTAGCGTTTATTCGTTTTGCTTCATTTAACATTGTTTCTGAGATTTCAAGTCCGAAGTAATTAATATTTTCAGCCTGTTTTAATACCTGATTAAGATGCCCACAATTTCCGTGTCCAATTTCTAAAACGGTATTTTCATCTCTTAGTTTAAGAGCATCTAATGAAGCGAGAGTCATGTCAATATTACTCTCATTCATATTTTTAGCAACTTCTTTGCCCTTCTCTC
>DOIV01000071.1:11327-11980 GCA_003511845.1 Flavobacteriaceae bacterium
CAATTGACTTTCAAGTTCTTTTAGTTCTTTTTTTGTGAGTTGTTTTTTCAATGCTTTTTACTATTAACTTATTCATTTTCTCTTCTACGCTTTATAAGTCCCCAAGTTATGGCTCCGCCGATAAGCAATACCAATAATAAAATTGCGGTTAGGTTCTCTTTGATCATAGTCACTATTTCTTCTTGTTTTGATACTTCTTTTTCGAGCACCATGCCTTCTTGTTCTTCTGCTTTTTCGCTAGAGCCTGTTCTTACATTGTCAATGGCATCTTGATAGCTTTTATTCAAATCATCATCTAATAATGAAGCAATCATTTCTTTTAATTTGGAGTTATCGCATACAAAACCACTACAACCCGCTTCATGATCTTTCACTAATTCTGCATGTAGTTTGGCAATATCTTTTTTAACAGCCTCCGATGGTTTCCAATAGCCTTTACGGATGGTTTCCAGCATTACAGCAGTCATTTCTTGTAAGGCATAAGGGTTCTTGTTTTCAAAGAATTCTTTTGTTCCTAAATTCTTCTTATCCATAACATAGATATCATAATAGCCTTCCCATATTTCTTTGTCTATTGCAGCTGGTTTCATCACATTCCATCCATAGGTATCTCTAAAATTTTCAGCAAAATTTTCAGCAGCAGTTTCGCCTTC
>DOIV01000017.1 GCA_003511845.1 Flavobacteriaceae bacterium
GCAGGAAAATTTAATGTACCTTGTGCTTTAATTATAGGTGAGCGTAAAGAAAGTACCAATAAAAAGACCTCATTAAATGATGCTTTGCGAGAGAATGATGTAGCCGTATAAATTTGCTTAAATAGCTTTTTTGAAAAAAATTCTTGTTATACAAAATAAAATGATTGGTGATGTATTGGTCAGTTCAATCCTTTGTAATAATCTAAAAAAAGCATATCCTAATACTCAGATAGATTATATGGTGTATGCATCTACAACACCAGTTCTTGAAGGAAATGATGCTATTGATAACTTAGTTTTATTTAAAGAAGAGTACCGAAAAAACAAATGGCTTTTTTTTAAATTTATGATGTCTGTTAGAAAAGAGAATTATGACATTATTATTGATGCTTACTCTAAATTAGAAAGCTGGGTGACCGTTTGGTTTTCAGGAGCTAAACAAAAAATATCTTATCAGAAAAAAGGGAGATCATTTCTTTATACTGACAATATTAAGTTTATAAATAAGCCAAAGACCAATCTTGGGTTAACGATTGAAAGACGTTTGTCATTGTTAAATCCTCTAAATCTTGAGATAGAAATAGATCCTATACCGAAACTGTACGTTACTACAAAAGAAAATGCTTTTGCAAAGCAATTATTAAAGAAGCATGGTGTAGCTAATGACAAAAAGATAATAATGGTGTCTATTATTGGTAGTTCTAAAAACAAAACATATCCTTTAGTATATATGGCTAAAGTTGTTGATTTTATTGCTGACAATTCTGATGTCAATTTTTTATTCAATTATATTCCTAATCAAATAAATGATGCAAAAGAGGTTTATGATTATTGCAAGCCATCAACTAAAAATCAAATTTTCTTTGATGTTTTAGGTGAAAATTTACGATCTTATATTGCGTTGATGAACCAATGTGATATCATTATTGGGAATGATGGTGGAGCTATAAATATTGCTAAATCCTTAAATAAACCTTCATTTATTATTTTTTCACCATGGATAGAAAAGAAAATGTGGGCAACTTTTGAAGAGGGTAGTTTTCATAAATCTGTACATTTAAAGGATTATAAGCAAGAGTTGTTTGATAATAAACCCGAAAAAGAATTAAAGAAATCATCCTTACAACTCTATGAGTACTTTAAACCTAACTATTTTTTTGAAGAATTAAAAAGTTTTTTAAATTATAATTTATCAGAAGCTAATAAGTTATCACTAAAAAATCTGATTAGTGAAGTTTTGCCTGAAGAAAGAACGCACAAACTCTCAGTTTTAATCATTACTCTGAATGAAATAGATAATATTGAAAGCTTAATTAAAAATGTGAGTTTTGCAGATGAGATAGTTATCGTAGATTCTTTTAGTACTGACGGAACCATTGAAGCTGTACATAAACACACAAAAGTTAGGTTAGTAAAGCATAAGTTTGTAAATTTTTCTAATCAACGTAATTTCGCTTTGCAACAAGCTACACATGATTGGGTCTTGTTTGTTGATGGTGATGAAAGAATATCTACCGAGTTGCAAGACGAGATTATTGGCACATTGAATAACCCTAAGGATATAGCTGCTTATGGATTTTACAGAAATTTTTATTTTAAAAATGCTTTATTGAAATTTAGTGGCTACCAGACAGATAAAGTCTTTAGACTTTTTAATAAAAAATACGTGACTTATAATGAAGGAAAATTGGTTCACGAAACGTTAAGCATAGACGGAGCGACTAAAATGTTAAGTAATAAGTTAGATCATTATTCTTATATAAATGACAAAACTTACAAAGAGAAGTTGGTGAAATATGCAAAATTACGAGCTGAAGAATTGTACTTAAAGAAAGTAAAACCTAATTTTTATCATTTTTACATCAAACCTACATATCGTTTTTTATATCATTTTGTGATAAGGCGAGGGTTTTTAGATGGAGCCAATGGTTATAAGATTTCTAAGTTAAATGCCTTTGAGGTACAGCAGCGGTACGTTGAGTTGAGAAAATTATACACTTCTAAGGGTTGATAAATCACTTCTTGCCTAAATACTTTTGTTTGAATCGTTTTTTTCTATGGTATTTTTCTTGAAACTGATTGGTGTAAAACCACATTTTTTCATAGATATTCTCAAAATCATTATTACTTAGTTTAGCATATTCAGCACTCATGGTTTTAATCATTTCTTTTTTTGGCGTAAGTCTTGAAAAATTTCTCATTCTAGCTTCAAGGTCAAGTTCAAAAAAGGACATTCTGTTCAAGTCAACTAAAAAGAAGTCATAAGCATCACCATTCTTTACAATTAATGTGTTACCAGGAGAATGGTCTTTAAAGTAGACGCCTTTTTCGTGCAGTTGCCACGTAAACTTTGTAAATTGCCTTAAAATATTTTCATGATCAGGGTAATCAGGGTCGGTTACTAATTCTCTATATGTTAAGTCGTAATTTAAATGTTTGCAGACATAATAACTTTCTTGTAATCCAAAAAGAGTAGTGTTTTCAAAATAAGCAATTGGTTGTGGTGTTCCGATTTTTTTTTCGGTTAAGATATTGGCATATTCATATGAACGTTGGGCTTTTGATTTCCGAAAAAAACGATATACAACCTTATTGATAAAATTTGGAACTTTAAAAGACTTTATATTGATAGTGTCATTTCCTATTTTATATATTTTGATTTTGTTTCTATCACCATCGCCAATTAAGGTTCCGCTGCTAGTAAAGTTGTTAATTACATCTTGTAGTTGGGTTTTTAAAGAGTAATAATTTTTATGGATTGTTTTTTTCATTTAAAATTAGATATCAAAAACTGTTTTAACCCAATGAG
>DOIV01000063.1 GCA_003511845.1 Flavobacteriaceae bacterium
AGCTCAATAAACTAAGCCTTTTTAAAAGTTTTATAAAAAACGTTTAGGACGGGATTAGTAACGAAATAAATTTTAATTGTTTGTCAAGCTGAATTTATTTCAGCTTCTCATCATAAGATTATTTTTACTAGAACCAATAATCTAGAGTCAAAAGACAGGATGAAAACAAAAAATATTTCTTCCTGTTTTTTGATTCTTATTTTTTTACCAATCCATTATCTATCAAATATTCAGCAATTTGAATAGTATTGGTAGCTGCACCTTTACGTAGATTGTCAGCAACTATCCACATGTTTAGGGTGTTAGGTTGTGATAAATCTCTACGGATTCTACCAACAAAAACATCGTCTTTACCATGTGCATAAATTGGCATTGGATAGGTATTGGTATCTAAATTATCTTGTACGGTAACACCGGAAGATTCATTCAATAGCTTTCTAATTTTGGCAACATCAAATTCGCGTTCAAATTCAATATTGATACATTCGCTGTGCCCTCCAACAACAGGTATCCTAACCGCAGTTGCAGTAATACCAATAGTTCTATCGTCTAGTATTTTCTGAGTTTCTCTAACCAATTTCATTTCTTCTTTGGTGTAGCCATTTTCTTCAAAAACATCACAATGTGGTATTGCATTTTTATGGATCGGATAAGGATAAGCCATTTCTCCTTTTTCACCCTTGTATTCGTTTTCTAATTGTTGTACCGCTTTTACACCTGTACCTGTAATAGATTGATAGGTAGAAATTACCAATCGTTTTATTTTATATTTTTTATGTAACGGAGCTAAAGCAACTACCATTTGAATGGTTGAACAGTTGGGATTTGCAATAATTTTATCGGCTGCAGTTAGTGTATTTGCATTTATTTCTGGAACAATGAGTTTTTTACTAGCATCCATCCGCCAAGCAGAAGAATTGTCAATGACAGTGGTGCCTACTTCAGCAAATTTAGGAGCCCAAGCTAAAGAAGTGTCTCCACCAGCAGAAAATAAAGCAATATCAGGTTGCATAGCAACAGCAGTTTGCAAACCAACCACAGTATATTCTTTTCCTTTGTATGTTATTTTTTTACCTACTGATCTTTCTGAAGCTACAGGGATTAGTTCCGTTACCGGAAAATTTCTTTCTTCTAAAGTCTTTAACATTACATTTCCTACCATTCCGGTAGCACCAACAACTGCAATTCTCATTTTTAGTGTTTTAGTATTTGATTGCAAAGGTTAAAAAAAAGTTCAATTAAATGGTTTTTTAAAGTCTAAAAATCCGATAAAGTTTGAAATTTATCATAATTCTATAAAATGTTGATATTTTTTGGTGTGAAACATTAAAAATATTATTTTTGTAGCTAGTAAAATTATTCTTTTAACTTATAAATTTAGTATAGCATGCAACTGTACAATACATTAAGTGCAAAAGAAAGAGCACTATTAATTGAAGAAGCTGGTAAGCAACGATTAACATTATCTTTCTATCAATATGCCAACATTGGCAATCCTGAATTATTTCGAAATCATTTATTTATCGCTTGGAACGAATTAGACGTTTTAGGTAGAATATATGTTGCTCATGAAGGAATAAATGGGCAGCTTTCATTGCCTGCTGATAATTTTGATGCTTTTAAAAACCATTTATATACGATTTCTTTTTTAAAGGATATTCGATTGAATATTGCTGTTGAACAGGATAATAAATCGTTTTTAAAGTTAAAAGTTAAGGTTAGGCATAAAATTTTGGCTGACGGATTAAATGACAACACCTTTGATGTTACCAAAAAAGGAGTGCACCTCAATGCAAAAAAATTCAATGAATTACTAGATGACCCGAATACTGTTTGTGTTGATATGCGTAATCATTATGAAAGTGAAATAGGACACTTTAAAGGAGCAGTTACACCAGATGTTGATACGTTTAGAGATTCTTTAGATGTTATTGAAGAAAGTTTAAAAGAACATAAAGAAGATAAAAATTTATTGATGTATTGTACAGGAGGAATCCGCTGTGAAAAAGCAAGTGCTTATTATAAACATAAAGGCTTCAAAAATGTATTTCAATTAGAGGGTGGTATAATTGAGTATGTTAGACAAACGAAAGAAGCTAATATTGAAAACAAGTTTATTGGTAAAAATTTTGTTTTTGACCATAGAAGAGGAGAACGTATCTCAGAGGATGTAATCTCTAATTGTCATCAATGCGGTGTTTCTTGTGATGAGCATGTGAATTGTGAAAATGAAGCTTGTCATTTGTTGTTTATCCAATGTGAATCTTGTCAAGAAAAAATGCAAACATGTTGTTCTTTAGCTTGTCAAGAAATACAGAACCTGCCTTTTGAAGAGCAAAAAGAACTTCGCAAAGGAACACATAACAGTAATAAAATTTTTAAGAAAGGACGCTCAGAAGTCTTGATTTATAAAAAATAAGGATGTAAATTAAACTGTCTGTTCGAGTGAATTTATTGACGTAGGAAATAAATTTGTATCGAGAACTTGTAAAATTATAGTAAAATGTCTACAAATTTATTAGCCTTCTATTTATGTAAGGAGAAAGTTAGGACAGCAAATAGTCCAATCACTAAGCAAATAGCCAAGCCAACAACCCAAACTTTCTTATAATGAAGTTTGTGAAGTTTAAGATCTTTTTTATAGCTCCAAACTATAAAAATGATAAAAGTGATGGCAAATAAAAATCCGAATATTATTTGTCTGTTGCTAAACATATTTCTATTATATTTATGGCAGTAAAATTAATATTTTTACTGACATAACATTAAAGATATGAGTAAAAATGCAGTAATATTTGGAGCAACTTCTGGTATAGGTAAAGAATTAGCTATTTTATTGGTTAAAGATGGTTATACTGTTGCGATTACTGGAAGAAGAGCCGAGAAGTTGGCAGAATTAAAAGCTACAAATCCTAGTAAATACATTTCAAAACAACATGATGCTACTGATGTTGAAGCTACAGATATAGTCTTTCAAGAGTTGATTACTGAAATGGGAACTATAGATTTGGTAGTCTATAGTTCTGGTGTTGGAGGACCAAATTTTGAATTGGAATGGGAAAAAGAAGTCCCAACAATTAATACTAATGTTATTGGAGCGGTTAAAGTTTTCGGATTGGCTTATAACCTATTTAGAAAACAAGGGCACGGTCATTTGGTAGGTATTTCTTCAATAGCTGGGGTTAGAGGTAATCGTCATGTGCCTTGTTATTTTGCCTCTAAAGCCTTTATGAGTAGTTACTTAGAGTCATTATGGATGAAGGCTAGTCGTACAAAAAAAGCCAAGATTTATGTTACTGATATCGTTCCTGGTTTTGTAGAAACGAAGATGGCCACAGGCAATACTTTTTGGAAAGCACCTTTAGACAAAGCTACAAAACAGGTGTTTACAGCAATTAAAAAGAAAAAGAAAAAAGCCTATATCACAAAAAGATGGAGATTGGTTGCTATTTTTTTAAGGTTAGCACCAGCAAAAGTTGCAATGAAATATTTATAAAATTATGTCAGTTCGAGTGTCCAGCTTAAGCTGGATGTATCGAGAACAGATCTTAATAAAATTTAAACATGAAACGAGCATGTTAAATTTTTATACTAAAAGAGCTGATTAATTGCGAACAGCATGTGACATTAAAAAAATAATAAAAATAAACACATGAAA
>DOIV01000223.1:0-184 GCA_003511845.1 Flavobacteriaceae bacterium
ATTTTAACAAAGAATTAAATCAAGATTTTATTTATAAATATTTAAAGGAATTATAATTATGTATTTAGCAGATATTATTACATAAAAAAATAAAGAAATGAGAGTTGAAAATATTCTATCCAAGGTGTTAAAAATAAAAAATACCGAGAAAAGTGAAATGAATATTATAGACGAAAAAGAAACA
>DOIV01000223.1:578-3121 GCA_003511845.1 Flavobacteriaceae bacterium
AATAACTAAGCGTTCGTGTGGTCGGCACGACCCAACATGAACGCCCTGTTGCACTATTATGGGTTTTTCATAAAGTTACTATATTTAAAACAGTCTTTTTTAGCAATATCTTTTTAATTTGATGATGTAGTAATCAAATTTTCTTTTCTTTTTTAACTTCCAGACATCTCTTTTTCTATTTGATTAGATTTTCTTTCCAACGAACTCCGTAATCGGATTCATTTTTTACTTTTCAAGCACTATTGCACCAGGTCGCAAAAGCAACTATTTGATATTCTTTTTATTATGTTTTTCAATTTTCTTTAGCCAATACTTTGGTGGGCCTCTTGCATCAAACTGAAAAACAACCTGCAAACTGTGGTTTTTACATTTAGGACATTGATGATTCTTTGTTTGTACTATTTGTGTTGGCGGTTTAAAATTAAGGCTTGCTTGCAATTCTTTTAGTTTCTCTCTTTTCCAAAAACTACTCAATATCCCATAATGCCTGATTCGTACAAATCCCTTAGGTAAAATATGAAGTGAAAAACGCCTTATAAACTCTTTTTGAGTTAATGACATCGTTTTCTTTTTAGCCTGTTTCCTGTAATCTTTGTAAGTGAAACTTACTTTATCATTCGATATATCCTTTATCCTATGATTGCTAATGGCTATTTTATGAGTATATCTACCAAGGTATTCTATAACCTGTTTAGGGCCACCAAAAGGACGTTTTGCATACACAACCCAGTTGTGTTTATATAGTTTTGGATAAAACGCATAGGGTATTTGTGGTAGATTCTTTCTTAATAAAGCAACAAATTTTCCTCTAAATACTTTACTCATAGCTTTAACTGGAAACAGTATTTTAGATGCTTTTCCAGACTTTAAAACTTTAGCTGTTTTCCATTTAGCCTGTTTGTTAACACCGCCACCTGGAACAATACAATGCAAATGTGGATGTAAAGACAAGTTTTGCCCCCAAGTATGTAAGATAGCAATCATGCCTATCTTTGCACTTACCCATTTCTTATCTTTACTAAAAGCTTCTATAGTTTGCCAAGAGGCTTTAAACAAAATAGCATAAAGCTCTTTTGGATACTGTAAAGCATACACATTGAGCGAGTCTGGAAGGGTAAAAACAATATGATAATATGGAACAGGTAAAAGCTCTGATTGTCTTTTCTGCACCCATGCTTCTTGTTTGTGTCCTTGACATTTTGGGCAATGACGATTTCTACAACTATTATAACTTATCTGGAGATAACCACAGGAACTACAAGAATCAATATGGCCGCCTAAACCAGCGGTTCGACATCTCTTTAGGGCACTCAATGTGCGTACTTGCCAAGAGTTTAGCCCTAACGCTTTATTCTCAATACTGTTCCAGTTATTTTGTAGAAGGTCTGCCACTTCAAATTGTGGCAGCATAATCAATCTTTATAAAGTGTATCTAAAGGACTAAAAAAACGATGTTTCTCTAACCTGGCTACATGTAAATACACCATTGTAGTCGCTATACTAGCATGACCTAATAAATCTTTAATACTCATTATATCAAGACCATCTTCTAAAAGATGTGTCGCGTAGCTGTGTCTAAAAATATGTGCAGTAATCTCTTTTAGTTGCCCTGTGTTTTTTCGGGCTTCTCGTATAACCCACTGAATGCCATTTTCGGAATAAGGAGTCGGTTTTCCTTCTTTATCTGGACGACCATTGAATAACCACTTAACAGGTCTTTCAGAAGCTATATAGGTTTTTAAACCACGTATAAGTATATCAGGAAGTGGAACATAGCGGTCTTTTCGTCCTTTTCCCTGAACAATATGAAGCATTTTCCTGTTAAAGTCTAAATCTTTTAATTCGACATTCAATAACTCAAAACGCCTAAGACCACAGCCATAAAGCATGCCTAATATCAAACGGTGTTTAAGAAGTTTAGGGCTCTTAAGCATTTGCCTTACTTCTTCTTTACTCATAACCACAGGTAATTTCTTGGGAAATTCTAAACTTGGCAAGCTAATATGTTTGTCTTTCATACCTAATATCTTGTAAACATAACGAAGACCATAAACAGTATGCTTAAAGAAACTCTCTGATGGCGTTTTGTGCTCAATCTTTATTTTGTACAAATAGGATTCTACTTGTTCAACATCTAATAACTCAGGGGAACAATCATAATGCATGGCTAAGTGTGCCAAACAACGGGCATAATTCGTTAAAGTACTGGTGCTTTTACCTGATAATTCAATGGATACTTGCATCTTTTTATACAATATATCAAATCCTGAAACTTTTTTACAGGCTTGTTGGATGTAAGTCGATTCTTTTTTTTAAATTTACTCATAATTTTATTGTTTTAAATGAACTCAAAATTATACATTTTTTTCCGTTGTGCTTCTTCCCGCTAAAGCGGGATTAGTGCAACATTGTGTAAAATCAATGGATAACAAGTTGTTTCAAATAAAATTTATCACTAAATTTAATCATTAAAATCGTAAGAACATTTGTCGATAATTGTCGCCACTGCTTTTACACCGACCGTTGAAAATCAAAATTATCCA
>DOIV01000222.1 GCA_003511845.1 Flavobacteriaceae bacterium
TATTTTGATAAAAAACAGTAATAATACTGAGTTAGATTTAAAATTAGTATCTATTACAGGGCAAATAGTTTATAAAAAATCTAAAACCTTAAAAAACAATTCTTTATCTTTTAAATATTAATAATCTAACTCCCGGAGTTTATTTTCTTAATATTAAAAACATTGTTAATGGTTATAAAATTATAAAACTTTAAAAATAAACCACTATAGATTTAAAATCCATAGTGGTTGTTTCCTTATTTATTCCTAAATATCAATTCATCATTAGCTACATCTAATTGAATTGTACTATCAGCTGTTATTTGACCCGATAAAATCTCTTTAGACAATTGATTCAATACTTCTTTTTGAATGACTCTTTTTATAGGCCTTGCACCAAATTGAGGATTGTACCCTTTTTTTGATAAATTTTCAACAGCCTCATCAGTTATTGAAAAATTGATATCCTTTTCTTTCAGCATTTTTGTAAGAGAAATCAATTGTAAACCTACAATTTTTGTTACTTCCTCTCTGTTGAGTGGTGTAAACATGATGGTCTCATCAATTCTATTTAAAAACTCTGGTCTGATAGATTTTTTTAATAAACTCATAACGTCTTCTTTAGTTTTATCTATAACCTTAGCTCTATTAGTATGGTTTAAATCTTCTAAATTCTCTTGAATAATATGAGCTCCCATATTAGAGGTCATAATAATAATGGAGTTTTTAAAATTAGCTACACGCCCTTTATTATCTGTCAGTCTACCTTCATCTAATACTTGTAATAGAATATTAAATGTATCAGGATGTGCTTTTTCAATCTCATCTAATAAGATTACTGAATAAGGTCTTCTACGAACAGCTTCCGTTAATTGTCCGCCTTCATCATAACCGACATATCCAGGAGGTGCACCAATCAATCTACTTACAGCATGACGTTCTTGATATTCACTCATATCAATTCTAGTCATGGCACTTTCATCATCAAATAAATATTCAGCCAATGCTTTTGCCAATTCTGTTTTACCTACACCAGTTGTTCCTAGAAATAAGAAAGAACCAATTGGTTTTTTCTCATCTTGCAAACCAGCTCTTGAACGACGTACAGCATCTGAAACTGCAACAATAGCTTCTTCTTGACCAACAACACGTTTGTGTAATTCATCTTCTAAATACAATAGCTTTTCACGATCGCTTTGTAGCATTTTTTGTACAGGAATACCCGTCCATTTTGCCACCACTTCAGCAATATCTTCACTAGTTACTTCTTCTTTTATCAATGCTGTGTCTTGATTCTTTTCAAGCTTAGACTGAAGCTTTTCAAGAATTTCTTCTTCCTTTTGTATATTACCATAGCGTAATTCAGCTACCAATCCATAATTGCCTTCTCGTTCAGCACGTTCTGCTTCTAACTTGTATTTTTCAATATTTTCTTTTGCTTTTTGTACTTCATCTACTACATCTTTCTCACTTTTCCATTTGGCATAAATTGTATTTCTATCCTCTTGTAAATCTGCCAATTCTTTACGAAGATTTTTAATTTTCTTTTCATCGCCTTCACGTTTTATGGCTTCAATTTCAATTTCTAATTGCATTATTTTCCGATCCAATACATCCAGTTCTTCAGGCTTAGAATTGATTTCCATTCTGATTTTTGCAGCAGCTTCATCCATCAGGTCAATTGCTTTGTCTGGTAAAAATCTATCTGATATATAGCGTTGAGACAGTTCAACAGCAGCAATAATAGCACTATCTTTTATTTGTACTTTATGATGAGTTTCGTATTTTTCTTTTATGCCTCGAAGGATAGATATGGCACTTTCAGTATCAGGTTCGTCAACAATTACCTTTTGAAAACGACGCTCTAAAGCTTTATCCTTTTCAAAGTATTTTTGGTATTCATCTAGGGTAGTGGCACCGATAGCTCGCAACTCACCTCTAGCCAAAGCGGGTTTTAAAATATTAGCAGCATCCATAGCTCCTTGTCCGCCACCAGCACCTACAAGTGTATGTATTTCATCAATAAAAAGAATGATATTCCCATCAGTTGAAGTAACTTCTTTAACAACCGATTTTAAACGCTCTTCAAACTCCCCTTTATATTTAGCACCCGCAATCAAGGCTCCCATATCTAAAGAAAAAATTGTTTTGTCCTGTAGGTTTTCAGGTACATCACCTTTAACGATACGATGTGCCAATCCTTCTGCAATGGCTGTTTTACCTGTGCCAGGTTCACCGATTAATATCGGATTGTTCTTCGTTCTCCGTGAAAGTATTTGTAAAATTCTACGTATTTCTTCATCACGCCCAATAACAGGATCTAGCTTACCATCATTGGCAGCTTCATTTAAATTTTTAGCATATTTATTTAAAGAATTATAGGTGTCTTCTGCATTTTGAGAAGTTACCTTACTTCCTTTACGGAGTTCTTCAATGGCTTGTTTTAAGTCCTTTTCAATAACACCATTATCCTTTAATAGTTGAGAAGTATTTCCTTTAGATTTTAAAATTGCCAATAATAAATGCTCGATAGATACATATTCATCTTTCATTTTTTTAGCAATAATTGCTGCATCCGTAAGCATTTTATTTGCTGTACGAGACAACATCAGGTCGCCACCAGTAACTTTAGGTAAACTTTCTAATATTTTTTCTAATGCCAGCTTGAATATATCAATAGTTACTCCTAATTTATTTAAGATAAACGGTAGTACATTTTTATCAACCTCAAAAACAGCTTTTAATATATGTGCATTTTCTATTTGTTGATGTTCTAAGCCTTGTGCAATTTGCTGTGCTTGTTGCACGACTTCTTGTGACTTTATAGTGAAATTATTAAAATTCATAGTTTTATATTTAGAGTCCCGACTCTTCGGGATTGTTATTTTCTAATTACAGAACTCAATTATTATTCCAATTGAAATAGTTTGTAAAAACACGTCAAAATGTCTGTAAAACACTATAAATACTGACTTTTTTTCAGGTTTAGCAATTCGTTTATAATTAATGTAAACCATTTACGTTTTAAATTAAATAACATATATTTGAAAAAAAAACAAGATGTCACAAACACACGATTTATTTTTAGGTGTAGAGGAAAGCGAAAAAGCTATTTTTTATAAAAAAACATATGCACATGTTGCATTGGCAATATTAGGATTTGTTGTGGTAGAATACTTTTTACTACAATCTGAAACGATAGTTACTTTTATGCTTTCACTAACACAGGGCTATTTATGGCTGTTGTTGTTAGGAGGCTTTTGGTTGGCTACAAATTTTGCTGATAAATTAGCTCATAATATGAGTAAAGAAATGCAGTATGCAGGCTTGGGATTATATGTTGTAGCAGAGGCAATTATTTTTGTACCAATACTTTATATGGCAATTAATTTCAGTTCACCTGATGTTTTACAACAAGCTGGTATGGTAACATTGTTCTTATTTGTGGGTTTAAGTGCTGTAGCTTTACTGTCAAAAACGGATTTTTCCTTTTTAAAATCGGCCATTACCATTGGTTTTTTTCTTGCTTTAGGTTTAATTGTTGCAGGTACATTATTTGGATTTGACTTGGGTTTATGGTTTTCTGTAGGGATGGTTGTTTTGGCCGCAGGTACCATTTTATACCAAACTTCAAAACTGAAATATGAATACCAGCCTGATCAGTATGTTGGAGCTGCAGTTGGTTTATTTGCTTCATTTATGATATTGTTCTGGTATATTTTACGAATTTTTATGTCAAGAGATTAATGGGACTTTTTAATACAATTTTCGGTGCAACACCTAATGATAGTTCTTCAAAATTAAATTGGAATCCTTTATCTGAATTAGATCAATTGGATACAATTATTGAGAATTCTAAAACCAAAACTCAGGTTATATTTAAACATAGTACTAGGTGTGGTATTAGTAGAGCCGTGTTAAAGCAGTTTGAAAAGAAAACTATTGATGATACTACAATTGACTTGTACTATTTAGATTTACTAAACTATAGAACTATTTCTAATGAATTGGCTTCTAAATTTAACGTACAACATCAATCTCCTCAATTGTTAGTGGTTAAAAATGAAAAAGTAATAGCACACGATTCTCATTATGATTTATTGAATGTTGAGATGGAGTGAAATTATTAAATATTAAACAAAAAAGCGAATCATTTATAGGATTCGCTTTTTTGTTTT
>DOIV01000097.1:0-4492 GCA_003511845.1 Flavobacteriaceae bacterium
CAAAAGGCTAGGTTTGAATCAAGATTAGAAACACCTTTAAAACGTTGGAAATTTAGCCCAGTAGATCAAAAAGGACAAGAGTTATGGGATAAATACACCTATTATAAAGAACAAATGTTTGGTAAAACACATACGAACTATTGTCCTTGGATTATTGTAAAAGCCAATGATAAAAAGGCGGCCAGGTTAGAAACTATACGTTATGTATTGTCTCAATTTGATTATCCTGAAAAAGATAAGGCACTAACAACACTTTTACCAGACCCAAATATTGTTATGCGATATTTCAGATCTGCAATTCATTTAGATTATACTTATGGAAAAAACTGATTTTAATAGTTTAGATATAAAAAAATTAAACACCAATAAAGGTCTACATACTTTATTAGGACAGGAAACTTATAGCCCTGCAAAAGCCTTACGTTTTTTAGATTACGAAAAGAAGCTAAAGAAGTTACAAATTGAATTGGTAAGGCTTCAAACATGGGTGATGAATAAAGAAGAACGTGTTATTGTTATTTTTGAAGGTAGGGATGCTGCTGGTAAAGGTGGAGCTATTCGTAGAATGACTGAGAGAATTAATCAACGTAATTATAGGATTGTAGCGTTGCCAAAACCAAATGATGAAGAGAAGTCTCAGTGGTATTTTCAACGTTATATCAATCAATTTCCAAATGCTGGTGAGATTGTTTTTTTTGATAGAAGTTGGTATAATAGGGCAGTAGTTGAGCCAGTTAACGGATTTTGTACTGCTAAAGAATATGATGTTTTTATGAATCAGGTAAATGATTTTGAAAGAATGATTACAGAGTCAGGTATCAGATTAGTGAAGATTTATATGTCTATTTCAAAAACAGAACAAGCAAAGCGTTTTAAAGAGATTAAAAGTGATCCGTTGAAACAATGGAAAATGACACCCGTTGATGAAAAAGCACAAGAACTTTGGGATGAATACACTAAGTATAAAAAATTAATGTTTGAGAATACAAATAAAGGTAACCTTCCTTTTAAGGTAATTAAAGCCAATAGAAAAACCTCAACTAGAATTGGTGTTATTCAACATGTATTAGATGCTATTCCTTACGATAAGAATTTAAAAGTTTAAGAATATTAAATAACTCTGAGTAATACTAAAAAAACCTAAAAGTTATTTTTAGGTTTTTTTTAGTTAGGTTTATGTTTACGACAAGAATTTCCACCATGGTCTTTTATTTTCTTCACCAAGTTGAGATCCATAGCCATAGCCATAGCCATAGCCATAAGTTTTTTTCTGATCTAAGCCATTAAGTAACAAAGCCATATTTGGTAGTCTTTTTTCGTTAAATAAGAATTTCACATACTTTAGCATACGTCTGTCTAAGAAATTAGCTCTTATTACATAAATAAATGCATCAGCATGCTGACTTAATAATAATGTATCAGTTACCATACTAAATGCAGCAGTATCAACAATTACATATTCATAATTGTTTTTAGCAAATTCAAATAGCTCCTTTATTCTATCATTCATTAACAGTTCTGCAGGATTTGGTGCAATATCTCCAGAAGAAACGATATCTAAATAGTCATTTTTAGGAGCTGAAATTATTAAGTCTTCAGGTTTTATTTTTGAATTAATCACATAATTAGTTATCCCTACTTTTCCTCTTACACCTAAATAAGGTTCTATTTTAGGAGCTCTAATATCTAAACCTAGAATTATTGTCTTTTTTTCAGCATGTGATAATGCAGTTGCTAAATTTGTTGCAACCAATGATTTACCTTCATGAGCTATAGTTGACGTTACAAAAATTACTTTACCTGCATTACTGTCTGTTTTGGGTAGAATAAAGTTTAAATTGGTACGTAATATTCTAAATGATTCAGCTATCCCTGTATGATCTTCTTTTTTGATAAGATACCTGTCAGTTTTCGCCTCTAACTTAGGAATATCTCCAATTATAGGAATATTTAGAACCCTCTCAATATCCTCTCTACTATGTATTTTAGAATCTAAAAGGTCTCTTAAGTATAAAATAATAAAAGGAATAAATAAGCCTGCTAATAATGCACCTAAATAGCTAAACTTCTTTTTTGGAGCTATAGAGTCTTCTTTAGTTTCTGCCTTATCAATGACTCTTGCTTTTGCTTCAGCAACACCCAAAGTTATTGCAGTTTCTTCTCTCTTTTGTAATAAATACAAATACAAAGCCTCTTTGGTTTGCTGTTTACGAGTCACGTCTCTAATAGCTCTATCTTGTTTCGGTGCACCATAAATTCTACCTTGTGCTATACCGTATTGTTTAGTGTAATTATTTAAAGCTATTTTTTGAGAAGATTCTATATTGTTTAATCCTTGATTGATATTGTTTTCTAGTATATTAATTTGATCAGTCAAATTAACAACAGTTGGATTTTTTTCAGTAGAATTTTTTAATAAAGCTTTTTTATTTAAAATTAATTCATTGTATTTGTTAATATTGTTAGCTACAGTAGGATCTACTATACCAACATTGGGAATGATATCATTTTTGCCTTTGTTTTTTACAGCTCCTTTAATTGAAACAATTTGTTCTAATTGAGTATTAGCATTAACAATTTGTTGTTCTACTTGCCGTCCAGCCTCCAAATTTATTCCAGCACTTGAAATAGCATCTGAAGCTCCAAAACGTGATTTTACAATTTCAGCAGCTTGATCAACATTATACAATTCTTCAGAAATAATTTTCAACCTTTGATTAACAAAATCAGAAGTGCTTTTAGTCAATTCTTTCTTTAATGTTATTGAGCGTTCGTTATACATTTCAACTAATTTATCCAAAAAATCTTCTGCTCTTTTTCTATTACTGTCAGAAGCAGCTAATTTTAAGACATTTGAAAATTCTGCTATAGGTTCAATAGCTAGTCCTAAGGCATAAGACTTGGCTAAAGTTTTAACTGAAGTAATACTAACTAGAATATCAGATCCAATTAAGTTGTTTTTTCTTAAATCTACATTAGGTAATATAATTATATCGCCAAAATTTGTAGTAATTTTTTCTCCGAAAGATTGTGTTTTAACAATCGACTTTTTAGTATTACTAAAAGTATACTTGTTAGGTGAATTTATGGTGATGATAAATTCAGAATTTATCTCGTATAATGCAGAGTCACTAATAAAAAAGTTGATTTTTAAAGGTGGGTTTTCATAATTTTCTATCTCATAAAATTTAGTATTCATTCCAAGATTATTATCAAGAAACTTACTGAGATAGTTTTTGTCAGTTAGAAATTCAACATTTAGATTTAGAGCTATTATAGCTTCAGCAATCAAAGATTTTGATTGCAACACTTCTATCTCATCATCAATATTATTTTTACTAGTACCACCCATAATCCCCATATCTCCTAAA
The DNA here is from genome assembly GCA_003511845.1 of Flavobacteriaceae bacterium. Lineage (GTDB taxonomy): Bacteria > Bacteroidota > Bacteroidia > Flavobacteriales > Flavobacteriaceae > Aureibaculum. The sequence continues at coordinate 3,372 of DOIV01000097.1, forward strand.
GCAGATAAAGCAGATTTATCACCTTGTCTTTCATTTTTAATTTTTATAGTGCTATGAGCTTCAAAAATACGACGTTGAAAATTTAAACTATAGAAAGTATATAAAAAAGTAATAAAAACAGCTAATAAAAACCATTTCCAATATCTAATATACTTCTCAATTTGTTCTCTTAAGTGTAGACCTGTTATTGAGCTATTATCTTCATGTGGATTAATATTATTTTCAAATTCCATTTAATAAAAAAATTAATATATATTATTTTGTTATACTTACTACTATGGCAGCTGTTGTTAATAATGCAGAAACAACACCTAAAATAACACTTGTGTTCGGCCCAATAGTTGATGATTTTATTCTTGAGTTATTTGGATGTACATATATAGCGTCATTTTGTGACAGATAGTATAATGGAGAGTTAAAAATTTCTTCTGAAGTTAAATTGATTCTGTTATACGTTTTTTTACCACCTTCTTCTCTAACTAACAATAAATTAGTTCTTTCTGCCTGAATGGTCAAATCGCCTGCAAGACCTAATGCTTCTAAAATAGTTATTCTATCATTTTTAATGAAATAGATTCCGGGATTATTTACTTCACCTAATACGGTTATTTTAAAATTTATAGTTCTTAAATTAACAATAGGATCTTTAACATACTCTTTTAACATGTCTTTAATTAAATTAGTAGCTTGAATTCTATTCAAGCCTACTAATTTTAATGTACCCAAAACAGGAAAGTCTATATTTCCATTAGCATCAACCAAATAGCTTTGCATAGCAGTTCTACCAATTTCACCATCACTTTCAGAAAAAGCTACAGAAACTAAATTAAAAGGTCTAACTCCTTCTAGATCTAAAGAGGAAACAGTAATGGTTAATTCGTCATCAGGTTTGATTACTGGACTGTAATTTTTGATTGGTCTACTAATTGATGCAATATCAGCATCTTGAAAATATATAATATCTTTTTTATTACCACATGATAATAAGATTAATGCTGTACTAATTAGTAATAAACTTTTTTTAAGATTGGAGAGTTTTGTTTTCATTTTAATTTTTTTTTGCGAAAGTAAGAGTTATTTGTGTTTTTTAAAAATTATTTTATAATTAAAAAATTATAATT
>DOIV01000097.1:4810-5140 GCA_003511845.1 Flavobacteriaceae bacterium
AAAAATTATAATTAAAAAATTTTATTTTATGAAATCAACCTGTTTTATTGCTGACTCAACCTTTTTAAGATCTAAATTTGTTAAGTTTGATCCGCTAGGTAAGCACAATCCCCTTTTAAACAAGTCTTCAGAAATTCCATTAACATACGATGGAAATTTTGAAAAAACAGGTTGTAAATGTAAAGGCTTCCATAATGGTTTTGATTCTATATTAGAATGCTCTAAAGTTAGTCTTATTTTTTCTCTTTCTTGATAAGATTCTGCTAAAATAGAAGTCAACCACCTATTGGTTAGAGTATCTTGAATGTCATCAAGAAATGAAATATTAGA
>DOIV01000020.1 GCA_003511845.1 Flavobacteriaceae bacterium
CCAAAAACAATATTTCTTCCCATATTGGCTATATTTTCCTCTTTCAATACACTTAAATGATCGATGTAATTTGTATTTAATAGATTATTGACATTGATAAAGAATTTAGTTTTTAACTTACCTATTGTAAAGTTACTACCAAGTCCAATGTCAATAAGAGAAAAGGCTTCACCTATATCTTCATGTTCGCTTATTTTTGATTGTTTAAAAGTGTTTCTATTATTGATAACGATATAATTGGAACTTAACTTATCAGTAAGTGTAAAGTCAAATTTTATATTGTTTTTATTGGTGAAACCAGGAATTCTAGGTAAATCTTCACCCGTATTTATTTTCCCTCTCACATATTCGCCACTTGATTTTAAATGCAACCATGTATAATTTTCAGGATGAAAATGGAATCCGAATTCTCCACCATATAGTTTTGAATCATCTTGATTATAGGTATAAACATTAAAATTATTGATGACTTTACCACTAGGTTCTAAAAATATATAGTTTTGGATGCTATTGTAAAATCCGTTAATAAAAAATTCAGTGGTAGTATTTGAATATTCAAGATTGGCATCTATTTGAAAGTTTTTTTCGTTATCTAGCTCATTATTTCCAAATTCAAACCGACCTTCATGAAAACCATTTGAAGTTAATTCTGATAAATTTGGAGCTCTAAAACCAAGAGCTAAATTTATACGCGACACAAAATTCTTTGCCAAATCTGAACGTAAACCAATAGCACCAGAAAAATTATTTAAGTTTTTATCTAAGGCTTTAAAATAATTTGAATTGCCAAGTTTTCCATGCGTTTCTGTATTTATATTTCTGTTGTCAAAGCGGATTCCTACTTGAAGCGTGTTGTTTTTAAAATCATAATTTGAAGTAGCAAAAACACCAAAATCAATAGTAGTTGCATTGGGTAAAAATATATTTTCACTATTGTTTCTATTGGTTTGATACATACCTTGAGTACCAATAATTGTCTCAAAATCTCCAGTATTTATAAAATGAGTTTTAACATCGTAATTAAAGGTGTTTAAATCCATTTCAATCTTCTTTTTACCATTTTTAAATAGATTCCTATTGTGTTGGGTAAAACCAATATTTGTTTTTAATGTAAATGCTTTAAAATAGAAATTATTCTTTGCACTTATAATGTGGTTGTTAAGTTTTTGGTAAGTGTCTTCCATTTTTTTTGAAGTACTTTGCTTTCCAATCTCATGTGTTATTCCGTTATGAGATTGGTTGTAATTATAGCGGATATCCGTTTTGAATTTAGAATTATCATAGCCAAAGCCTGCTTTAAAATCTTTAGTATTAAACCTTGAATTACTAACACGAATTGCATCTCCGGTTTTATAATCAGATTGAGTGTTATACGAACCTCTTGCTAAAAATTGAAGTTTGTTTTTAGTTGTTTTAACTCCTAAACTATTGTTAAATCCAATAGTGTTGCTTTGAAATGTTGAAGATAAATTAGCACTCGTTTTATTGGTGTTTTCAAATTTCTCTGGTACTAAATAGATAACGCCACCTAAGGCATCACTTCCGTAAAGTAAAGAAGCAGGACCTTTAATAATTTCTACATTTTCAATCCCATTTTCATCAATACCCAAACCATGTTTTTCACCAAATTGCTGATTCTCATATCTGATGCCTTGAGTATAAACCAAAACCCGATTCCCACTCAAACCTCTAATAACGGGTTTCCCAATTCCACTACCTGTTGAAATGTTTGCAATACCAGGAATGGCAGACATTTTTTCGGTTAGGTTTGTAGCTCCAATACTATTGTTGGCTATTTTAATACTTTCTACCTTCATAACATTATGACTTTGTAATTTGTTAAAAGGTGTTGAAAGCATCACTTCATCCATTTTAAATAAAGCTTCATTCAGTGTGAAATCTTTGATGGTATTGCCTGTAATTTTTATTGAAGTTTCTATCGTATTATAACCCAAATAAGCAATTACAATATCAATTTTCCCTTTGGGTAGTTGTAAGCTATATTGTCCGTCAAAGTCACTTACTGTACCTTTATGTATTTGCGGAAGGTAAATTTCAGCTCCAATAATTGGGGCGTTGTTTATGTCTGTTATTTTTCCTGATAATGTTTGTTGTGCAGCTGTAATTAAACTTAATCCTAGACATAGGATTGAAAACAAGTTTTTCATTTTTTAATATTTTATTGTTAAATAAATAGCAATTTCTATCGATAGTTATCGATAATATTATTGCAAGTTTGTTTGAAATCAAGAAAATGATTTCAAGTTTTGGTATTTAAACAATAAAATAAGGAGGAGCTCTTGAAGCTTTAAATTGAAGGTGTGAAGGGTACTTATTTTGATAATTATAAGTATAAATTTTCTTAAAAACCGCAAGTGTTTTTAACTCAAACTTAATAGAAAATTTAATAGCATTGTGCTCAATAATTTGATGATATGTACTGCAGTCTACTTCTTGTTGATGGAAGTGATGTTCATTTTCTGCTGTACAAACAGTATGCTCATGTCCTTCTATGGCATGCAAAGTTTGTACTGCAAACGGAAGTACAACAATAAAGCTAATTAGTATTGAAAAAAGGCTATGTACAATCTTATTTTTCACACCACAAATGTACAAAGAATTAGTCGTGTTTTGGGGAACATTTGTTAACTATAAGTTAATATTTACACTTTTTTAGATTTCCATAATTTTTTACCTACATTCACTATCAATAAAGCGATGAAACCAACTAACAAACCAACAATAAAATCTTTAATTGTTGAAGGTAAGAAGTCCGCAAAATGGTGTAAAAAATCAATATTATGGACAAATATTCCTCCAGCAACAAGTAATAATGCGATGGTACCAATAACAGCTAAACTTTTAATTACTTTAGGCAGGGCGTTAACTAGAAAAGTGCCTATAAAATTACGAACACCCTTTCCGTTACTTTTTTTAATAAGTTTGAGACCTAAATCATCCATCCTTACTATTAGAGCCACAATACCATAAACGCCTACGGTCGCTATAATAGCAACGAAAGACACGACCATAATTTGTGTTGCAATAGGCTTGTCAAGTACAGTACCCAATGCAATAATTACAATTTCTACCGATAAAATAAAATCTGTAATTATAGCAGATTTAACTTTACCTTTTTCTAAGGCTAATATTTCATCTTCAGTAAGTGCATCTTTTTTATCATCTACGTCTGCATGTTCATGCGGTACAAAATATTCGTATATTTTTTCAGCACCTTCATAAGCTAAATAAACACCACCGAGTACTAAAGCTAATTTTACAGCCCAAGGTAAATAATTACTTAAAAGAAAAGCAATAGGAAGAATTATTAGTTTATTGATGAATGACCCTTTTGTTATTGCCCATAACACGGGTATTTCACGAGAGGAAACAAAACCTGATGCCTTTTCAGCATTCACAGCCAAATCATCACCTAAAATACCAGCTGTTTTTTTTGTGGCTATTTTACCCATTACAGCCACATCATCCATCAATACTGCGATATCATCTAATAATGCAAAAAAACCTCCAGTCATTTTGTTTATATATAATTATATTATTCCGTTTCCTTTTGAGTAAGGAGTTACTGCCTTACAGCCCTTCCTTTTTGTTTAAAATTAGAACCTTTATAAGACGCCTTAAAAGTATATGAATTATTTGTGAATCCTGTTATTTTTACATGAAAAGGTGTGCTGTCTAATACAGTTTTAGGATTTGTTTTAGTTAAAACATACTCAAAATTTGACTTCCATTCAATAGCAAAAGTATCTTTACGATTTTTGTAAGTTTCTATTTGGATGGAGTCATCCCTCACCGCAATAGAACTGACATCAGAATCTTCTAAAAAAGTTTTAAAAGTACCCGTTTTAAATTGACTGATGTCTCCTGTGTTTTTTTTACAGGAGGTTATAATTAGAATTAATATTATAACGATATACTTCATTAAATACCTGTGTAATTACTTGGTGTAATTGCTTTTAATTCTGTTTTAATAGAAGCGTCAACTTCTAGACTATCAATAAAATCAGCCATAGTTTTCTGATTGATTACTGTATTTGTTCTGGTCAATCCTTTTAAGGCTTCATATGGGTTAGGATAATTTTCTCTACGTAAAATGGTTTGAATGGCTTCTGCAACAACGGCCCAATTGTCTTCTAAATCTTCAGCAAATTTTTCTTTGTTTAATAGTAATTTATTCAATCCTTTCAAAGTAGAAGTGAAGGCAATGATTGTATGTGCCAGTGGTACGCCAACATTTCTTAAAACAGTAGAATCTGTCAAATCACGTTGTAATCTTGAAATAGGAAGTTTTGCAGATAGATGTTCAAAAATAGCATTTGCCAATCCTAAATTACCTTCAGAATTTTCAAAATCTATCGGATTTACTTTATGAGGCATTGCAGATGAACCAACTTCCCCTTTTTTAATTTTTTGTTTGAAATAATTCATAGATACATAGGTCCAAATATCTCTATCAAAATCAATAATGATTGTATTGATACGCTTTAAAGCATCAAAAATACCAGCCAAATGATCATAATGTTCAATTTGTGTAGTAGGGAAGGAGTGGTGTAAACCCAAAATTTTCTCTACGAAATTTTTCCCAAATTCTTTCCAGTCAATAGCAGGATAAGCTACTTTGTGAGCATTGAAATTACCTGTTGCTCCTCCAAATTTTGCAGCATAAGGTATGTTTTGTAATTGTTTTACTTGTTGTTCAATTCGTTCTACAAAAACAAAAATTTCTTTACCTAATCTTGTTGGAGACGCAGGTTGTCCGTGTGTTCTGGCTAACATTGAAATGTCAGCCCATTCATTTGATAAAGCTCTTAATTTTTCAATGAGTTTTGCCAATTCTGGGTAATAAACAGTGTCAAAGGCATCGTTGATAGACAGAGGAACAGCGGTATTATTAATATCTTGAGAAGTCAGTCCGAAATGAATAAATTCTTTAAAATCTTGTAAAGCTAAATCATCAAATTTTTCTTTGATAAAATATTCAACAGCTTTTACATCATGATTGGTGATTTTCTCAATATCTTTTATCTGTTGAGCGTCTTTTGTAGAAAACGAAGTGTAAATTTCTCGCAGCTTTCCAAACAAACTCTGGTCAAAAGATTTAAGTTGTGGTAATGGAAGTTCGCATAAAGCAATAAAATACTCAATTTCTACTTTTACACGATAATTGATTAGAGCTTCTTCTGAGAAAAATGGAGCTAAAGCTAAAGTTTTATTTCTGTATCTACCATCAATAGGTGAGATAGCATTTAATTCGTTTAAATTCATTTAGTCTAAAATTAGACTGTAAAAATAAACGAAAACTAACGAACAGAAAAGAGATTGTGCTATTTTGTGAAATATTAGTTGGCTTTACTAAGCCATACTCGTTTTAGAAATCAATTCCAATACTTTATTGGCTTTAGAAATATAATTTGCACTTTGATCTGCTGTGTTTTTTTCTAAAATTAACCGAATTTCATAATGAATCCAACTAATTTTTTTTCCAATATGATATAAAGCATCCATAGATTGTGTTTTTATTGAAGCTTTATGGTCTTTCATTAACCAATCGAAACAAGTTTCAATAATTTCAGACAATTGTTCATGAGTCATAATTAATTGAATTGCTGAATCGAATTTTGAAGTATATTCTTGAGCGATTAAATTACATATTTTAGCAGCTGATCTTATTGCATTTTCATTTTTAAGTGAAGCAATATTCTTAGTAAAGTAAGATAGATTGTAAGCAATCCAATCTAGACGTTGTTCAACGACTAATTCTAAAGTATAGATGGCTTTTAGAGAAATTTCGTTATCATAATCAAAAGCAATTTCTACAAGAGATTCAAATGAAGATTGATCTGTAAGAATTAATTTTGAAAGTTTTTTTACACTTTCTCTATTGATAATAGGAATAACATTCAATTCTTTTATTAAAGAATATTTGTTCATGTTTTTTACTGCATTCATAAGGCTACTTCATTTCAGAATTGGTAATTAAATCTTTTACTTTTGCATCTATTCCTGATGTATGTAAACTAAAAAAAAACATAAATATTATATATGGAAAGTATATTTTTTTATAAGATGCTCTAATAAAATAGTTATTATACCAATTTAAATATTTGATGTCGTAAAATAAAATAGCTATTATTTTTTACAAGGTTGAGACAAAATATTTTAGCATAGCTATAGTTACGGTACAATATTTTAACAATAAGATTGTGAAAAAGAACTTCGAAGAACATCATGAACTCCTTTTAAAAAATAAAAATGAAGTGAGTAAACAATTTTATGCGACATTATATGTTTAAATTGGTATTACTACTATAATTTATTACAGTTTTTAACGTTTTAAAGTCACGTTAAATAATTTTTGGAATATTATTTGTAACGTAATAACTATTAACTTTTATATAATTATGAAGAAAATTACATCAACCCTGATTTTTTTAGTTATAGCACTAATAAGTTTTAATTTTTCTTTTTCACAAGATAATATCAATAAATTAGATGATAATGGAAAAAGGCAAGGCGTTTGGAAAAAGTATTATGCCAATAAAAGAATTAGATATCAGGGTGCTTTTAACCATGGTAAAGAAATAGGTGTCTTTAAATATTATTCAGCTGCACAGTCAGAATTTCCCATTGTAATTAAAGATTTTGGCACTAGCGGTTCAACTGCAAAGGTTAGTTTTTATGACAACAAAGGGCTGTTGCTGAGTAGTGGTAAAATGATAGGAAAAGCCAGAACAGGTAAATGGAAGTTTTATCATGAAGATGGTAAAACAGTAATGTCTGAAGAGAATTACATTTCAGGTAAATTAGATGGCGATTATAAAACCTTTTATAAAACAGGTAAGCCAACAGAAGTAGCGTATTATAAAGGTGGAAAATTAGATAGTGTCTATAGAAAATATTCAATTAAAGGTCATTTATACCAGCATTTTCATTATAAAGACGGAAAGCTAAATGGTAAAGTGGTTTATTATAATAGAAAAACAGGTGAGTTAACAACTAAAGGCGAATTTAAAGCCAATAAAAAAGTTGGTACTTGGGAAAATTATGTTGATGGAGAACTGATAAGTACTGAACAACCTAATAAACAAAAACCTAAAAGACCTTTCAAAAAGAAAGCAAGTAAAAAGAAATAGTAAAAACAACACAACTTTAAAAAGCCATAGATTTATTTCTATGGCTTTTTTGTTTATCGGAAACAGACTTTTCATAAACTGTTTTTATTATCTTTGTAAAATAATTTCAAAGAATGAAAAGAGTTATAGTTGGTCTTTCTGGCGGTGTTGATTCTAGTGTTGCGGCATATTTATTAAAAGAGCAAGGTTATGAGGTTATTGGCTTGTTTATGAAAAATTGGCATGATGATTCTGTGACCATTTCTAATGAATGCCCGTGGTTAGAAGATAGTAATGATGCGATGTTGGTTGCAGAAAAATTAGGTATACCTTTTCAAGTGGTCGATTTAAGTGAGCAGTATAAAGAACGGATTGTAGATTATATGTTTCGTGAATACGAATTGGGTAGAACTCCAAATCCAGATGTATTATGTAACCGTGAAATCAAATTTGATGTTTTCCTAAAAATAGCGATTGATTTAGGAGCTGATTTTGTGGCAACGGGTCATTATTGTCGAAAAGGCACCATCCAAAAAGACGGTAAAGAAATTTATCAACTGTTGTCCGGAGTTGATGTAAATAAAGATCAATCTTATTTTTTGTGTCAATTATCTCAAAAACAATTATCAACAACACTATTTCCAATAGGAGAGTTAACGAAGCCCGAAGTACGTAAAATAGCAACTGAATTAAATTTGGTTACAGCAGATAAAAAAGATTCTCAAGGCTTGTGTTTTATTGGTAAAGTACGTTTGCCAGACTTTTTACAGCAAAAATTACAGCCTAAAGAAGGTGTGATTGTTCAAATACCGAGTGATTCTGATATTTACAATGAAACAGTGCCTAATTTTAAAAACAAAGAAGAAGAATTAGCATTTAATGCTTCAAAGTTTGTTTATCATCAAGAAGACGGAAAAGTTGTAAGTAAACATCAAGGAGCTCATTATTTCACCAAAGGACAACGAAAAGGATTGGCTGTTGGTGGTACGGTAGAGCCTCTTTTTGTAATTGATACAGATGTAAAAGAGAATGTTATTTATGTGGGTGAAGGTAAAAATCATAAAGGATTGTACAGAAACACATTGTTTGTACAACAAGATGAAGTCCATTGGATTCGTACAGATTTATGCTTGTCGGACGGAGAATCAATGCAAGTAATGGCTCGAATTAGATACCGTCAAGCTTTAGAAAAAGCAACAATTTATAAAGTTAAAGATGGCTTATATGTTGAATTTGAAAATAGGCAATCAGCCATAACTGAGGGGCAGTTTGTGGCTTGGTATCAAGATGATGAACTGTTAGGTTCTGGAGTGATTTCATAATTTTTTCTTTGTGTATATCTTTGTGTATCTTTGTGATTCTCTGTGTATCTCAACGTAATAATTATATAGTAACATGAAAAAAACAACATTCATAATACTCTTTTTTTTAGTTTGTAACCTTACATTCTCACAAGAACATGCTTGGGTTTATTTTAAAGATAAACCAGATGAAGCTACTTTTTTGGCAAATCCGTTAACAATGCTCACTCAAAAAGCATTAGATAGAAGAGGAAAACAAAATATTAGCTTAGATATAAATGACATTCCCATTTCAGAAATGTACATGACTGCAATTAGAAATGCCAATGGTATACAAGTAAAAGCTAAGTCTAAGTGGCTAAATGCATTGCATATTTTAGGTTCTGAAACTGATATCAAGGCGTTGTCAAACCTTTCTTTTGTTAAGTCTGTTGATTTTGCAGCAAATGATTTGAATGCCAAATCAGTACTGAAAAAGCAGCATAAGTTTGATATACAAACTGAATTTAATTATGGAGGCTCTTTCAATCAGATTGAAATGTTAAAAGGAGAAGTGCTCCATCAAAAAGGTTTTACAGGCGAAGGTATGACTATTGCAGTGATGGATGGAGGTTTTCCTGGTGTAAATACCTTATCCGCTTTTCAGCGGATGCGAGATAACAATCAGATAAAAGGTGGGTATGATTATGTACAAAGAAATGCCAATTTTTATACAGGATTTTCGCATGGTACATCTGTATTGTCAACGATGGCAGGTTTTGTTGATGAAAAATTAGTAGGGACTGCACCAGATGCCGATTATTATTTGTTTATTACAGAAAAAGGAGCTACAGAAACACCCTTAGAAGAAAGTCTATGGGTAGAAGCAGCTGAAAAAGCTGATAGCCTCGGTGTTGATGTGATTAATACCTCATTAGGTTATAATACTTTTGACGATTCACGTTATAACTATACCTATGCGGATATGAATGGTAAAACAACATTTATTACCAGAGGAGCAGATATTGCTTTTAGTCGTGGAATGATAGTCGTAAATTCAGCAGGGAATGAAGGTGATAAAACATGGCGTTATATAACAGCACCAGGAGACGGATTTAATGTGTTAACTATTGGTGCGGTTTATGGTAATGAGTCCATTGTCGCTTTCAGTTCTTTTGGTCCTAGTGCAGATGGTAGAACAAAGCCAGATGTTTTAGCTAAAGGCGGAGCAACAACCATAATAAACCGAACAGGAAACGTGACTACAGGAAATGGCACTTCTTTTTCATCACCTGTAATTTGTGGAGTGATTGCATGTTTTTGGCAGGCAAACCCAACAAAAACTAATGCAGAAATTATTAAAGCAATTAAAGAATCTGGGCATTTGTATGCTAACCCAACTTCACAAGAAGGTTACGGAATTCCTGATTTTGAAAAAGCAATAACTACTTTAACGGTTGATGAGTTATTTTTTGATACATTTAAAGTATACCCTAATCCTTTTCAGGATAAACTTCAATTTTATTTTGCCAATATTTCTGATGAAATTGAAGTCTCAATTTATGATGTCTTAGGACGAAAAGTATTGATACAACAATTAAACCAACAACAATCTGAAATTAACACAGAATTTCTATCACAAGGAATATATCTAGTACAAATTAAACAAGACGGAAATTCTAAAACGTTTACCGTTTTAAAGCGGTAGTATTGTGTTTAGCATTACTTTATAATTATTAAAAAAGATTAACTTGCAGACATAATGGATATAAACGTAATACGTTTATACAATAGTTACCACACATAAAAAAAACACAAACGAATGAATAAAATTTTTACTACAATTATTATTTCTCTTTTCATTTCAAATGCATTTGGACAAATAAATATGAAAGATTCGACAGCACAGGTAATCGGATATTGGAATATTGGAGACAAACAGAGTTATAACGTCTCACTTCAAAAAATAAAATTAAGAGAAACGGATACGATTTCAAATGAATTAATGACTTATAATGTTGATGTGACGGTAATTGATTCGACTGCTAATTCATATTCAATAGAATGGTTTTACCATAACTACAAAACGAACTCGACAAATGAGATTGTTAAAAAAGTAACGTCACTTTCAGAAGATTTAAAAGTTATCATTGAAACAGATGAATTTGGAGCAAGAAAGGGGAAAGCAACAAGTCGTTTCTCTCAAAGCAATAGTTCCATTTCAAAAATAAAAAATTTAACAAATGAAGCAATTACGAAAGGAAAACATAGCGGAACAAAAGGCAATTATTCAATTACACATACATTTGATGATATAATTGGAACAACATCCAACGGTAAAAAAACAAAATCAATACAAATATATTTAGACAAAGTAGGTAACGTATTAAATTCATATCCAATTCCTAATCCTGTTAAAAAATAAACTAATGAAAAAAATACTTTTTGATTTTACATTAAATGTTCAAAATGTAGCATTTGAAAGAAAAAATTTAGATATTTCAAATTTAGACCTTGACAATTTAAAAGGTATTGCAAATGGTAAAATGTATATATTTTTTGAACCTCAAAGGAAGTATATAAAACTTGAAACTGGAATTATTGATTATTTATTGCAACTAAAGAATGTTATTGAAGAAATTCAGACTGGTAATTATACCCCATTTTCCGTTTCTTGCGATTGGTACAGTAATAGTTTAAAATATGATTTTGAAAACAATTCAGGTATATTAATTATAAAAGAAACGAATGAAAACTTATTTGAAATAAAAACAAAATTTAAAATATTTCAAAAATCATTTATAAAATTTTATGAAAAAGTACTTTTAGATTTAGAAATATACTATCCAGAATTACTTCATAATGATGTTTATAGTAATCTGAAAAATCAACTTAAATAAGAAAAACGTGTGGTAACAATGTATAAAAAACAT
>DOIV01000145.1 GCA_003511845.1 Flavobacteriaceae bacterium
TTCATTTTCAAAAGGATAATGCCATTGTGCATACGGCACTGAACCTGAATCGAACCAAACATCAATCAAATCAGATTCACGTTTCATAGGTTTTCCTGAAGGAGATACCAACGTAATTTCATCAACTACATTTTTATGCAAATCTATTTTATCATAATTTTCTTCGCTCATATTACCGACTTCAAAATCAGTAAAAATAGCAGCATCCATAACCTTAGCTTCTACAGCACGGTTCATTTCATGTTTCAGTTCCTCTACAGAACCAATCAAAATTTCTTCTGTACCATCTTCTGAACGCCAAATTGGTAATGGAATTCCCCAAAAACGAGAACGTGATAAATTCCAATCATTGGCATTTTTCAACCAATTGCCAAAACGACCTGTTCCTGTAGATTTTGGTTTCCAATTGATGGTTTCATTCAGTTCAAACATTCGGTCTCGTTTGTCGGTAACTTTAACAAACCAAGAATCTAATGGATAATATAAAATAGGTTTGTCCGTTCGCCAACAATGCGGATAACTATGCTTGTATTTCTCTACTTTAAAGGCTTTATTCTCTTCTTTTAGCTTGATGGCCAATTCTACGTCTATCGAACGTTCAGGGGTTTTACCTTCATCATAATATTCGTTTTTAACATATTTCCCTGCAAATTCTCCCATTTCTGGTCTGAAACGTCCTTGTAAGTCTACTAAAGGTACTGGATTCTCATTTTCATCCAACACCAATAACGGCGGAATTTCTGGTGTTGCTTGTTTTGCAACCAATGCATCATCTGCTCCAAAAGTAGGTGCAGTGTGTACAATACCAGTACCATCTTCAGTGGTTACAAAATCTCCTGCAATTACCCGAAATGCATTTTCTGGATGTTGATAAGGCAATGCATAAGGTAATAGCTGTTCGTATTGTATTCCGATAAGGGCTGAACCTTTACATTCACTTATAATTTTATATGGAATTTTTCCTGCCTTGCCGGCTGGCAGGTTATCTCCGTTTTTGTATGCTTTTATTTCTTCCTCTGAATCTACTTCCTGAAATTTCCCAGAAAACTGATACGAAATCAATTTTTTCGCTAAAATAACTTTGATTGGTTTAAATGTGTATTGATTAAATGTTGACACCAAAACATAATCAATCTTATTACCTACAGTTAGTGCAGTATTTGAAGGTAATGTCCAAGGTGTGGTTGTCCATGCTAAAAAATAAATATCTCCTTCCACATCATTAAAAATAGTTGGAAGCGTTTCTTTTTTTGCTTTAAATTGTGCAACTACCGTTGTATCGGTAACATCTTGATAAGTGCCTGGTTGGTTTAGCTCATGTGAACTAAGCCCTGTTCCTGCTTTAGGCGAATACGGCTGAATGGTATAACCTTTATACAACAAATCTTTGTTATATAACTGTTTTAACAGCCACCAAACCGTTTCCATATATTTGGGCTTGTAGGTAATGTACGGATCGTTCATGTCAACCCAATGTCCCATTTTTCTAGTGAGTTCTTCCCAAACATCTGTATAACGCATCACCGCTTTTTTACAAGCTTGGTTATATTCTTCTACCGAAATTTTTGTACCTATATCTTCTTTGGTAATTCCTAATTCTTTTTCAACACCCAGCTCAATAGGTAAGCCGTGAGTATCCCAACCTGCTTTACGCTCAACTCGATAACCTTGTTGAGTTTTATATCGACAAAATATATCTTTAATGGCACGTGCCATTACATGGTGAATACCTGGCAATCCGTTTGCTGAAGGTGGGCCTTCATTAAACACATAAGGTTTTTGCTCATCACGTGAAGTAATACTTTTTTGAAAAATATCATTTGCTTCCCAAAAAGCTAATATCTCATCTGCACTTTTAGTAAGGTCTAAACCTTTGTATTCTCTATATTTAGCACTCATTTTTTAACTGTATTCTATCAAGTTGCGAAATTACGTTTTTTCTTTAAATTATTGATTTTATGGCAATAAAAAAGCACCTTAAAAATTTAAGGTGCTTTCATTGAGTAATAACCTGAGTTCGACCTAAGCTTTGATATGCAGACTGTAAAGAAAAGGTGAGATTTGAAATGGAAAATTTGAATGAATATCTAGATATTTAAAAAAAAACATGAAAACATTGCCTTTTCTTTATATTTCCTTCGGATTTGATTAATTTTTTCCAATTTTCGCCAAATTTTCTCAAACTAATCAGTTAGTCTTTCTAAAATTCGTCTTCAAATAGAATAAAAATTCATCTAAACTGCAAACAAATCTTAGGTCGAACTCAGGTTAATAGATATCTATTATATTTTAATTATAGTAAACTCTGTTCTTTTATTTAAATCGTATTCTAAATTGGTACATTTTACTCCGTTTACACATTTGTTAAGCGGTACTGTTTCACCATATCCTTTTCCTGTAATACGCCTTGGTTGAATTCCTTTATCTAATAGATATTCTACTGTAGCTGAGGCTCTTCTTTTAGATAAGCTTAAATTATATCCGTCTGGCCCTCTAGAATCTGTATGAGCTCCAAATTCAATAACCATATTAGGGTATTTACTCATTAAACGAATAACTTTATCTAAAGCTCTTTCTGATTTTTCAGTTATTTCTGCTGTATTGATCGTAAATCTTATATTCTCAACATTTAATATTCTTTGTCCGTTACTTTCTATAAATTCTTTTTCTTTAATAAAAATAGTTTCTTTATTATCAAATCCGTTTGTATTTGAAGTCTTAATGGTATTTGTTGATCCAAAATAACCTACTTTACTAATTTTTAAAGTGTATTCTGAACCGCATTTAGCATTAAAATAAAACTTTCCATCAAATTTTGTTTCAATTTTTCGTCTCTGATTTCCATCAGCGTCTATCAATGCAACAAAAGCATTACCTACTCTAAGCCCAGTAACTTCATCTTTAATAACGCCTGTTATTATTTGATCACAAATAGGAATAGTAGTTGTTTGTTCAAACGAATAAATATCATCATCACCAGTACCTCCATTACGATTTGAAGAAAAATAGCCTTGAAGTTTATCACTATCAATAATAAAAGATAAATCATCAGCTTTACTATTTATTGGCTCTCCCAAATTGATTGGTGTTGGTATTGAACCATCTAACTTAGACATATATATATCTAAACCTCCTTTACCACCTTTTCTATTTGAAGAAAAATAAATAACATCTCCGTCAACAAAAGGAGTATATTCTTTAGCTTTTGAATTTATTGTTGGCCCTAAATTAATTGGCTTACCATAATGACCTTCATTTAAATCAACTACAAAGATATCAGTATCACCTATAGTACCTGGCATATTAGAAACAAAGTATAATTTTTTACCATCTTTACTAATCATAGGTTGCCCTGTATCATAATCATCACTATTAAAAGGTAAGGATACTATATTTATCCAATGTCCGTTACTTGCAATTGTAGCCTTAAATATTTTAAGATTATTTGATTTTAATTTCCCTCCTAAATAGTTATTCGAGGTAAAATATACTTCTTTTAAGTTTGGAGTAAAAGCAACCATAGCATCATGATACTTTGAGTTTACTTCACTAGAAAAGGGTTTAACTTTTATAATTTCACCTTTACTAGTAACATCACCAATGTACAAATCTAAAAAAGGTTGGTCATTACCATCCCATTTTCTTTTTGAAACGCCTGCTGCTTTTCTTGAAGATGAAAAAACAATTTTATCTTTACCAAAAAAGGTGGTACCAAAATCACTATTACTAGAATTGGCTTTTAAATTTTTGATACTATATTCTGCTGCTTTGATAGAATCTGCTCTTTCTATTTGAGCATTTGTAACAAATAAATGTAAAATAAAAAAAAGTGTAAAATAAAACTTCATTGGGTAATTGGTTTAGCTTTATATATACAAACGTTATACCAAACGTCATAGTATATTAAATAATCTTAATCTCTAACCTTTTTCTTAGCAGTTTTCTTAATGAAAAACCTTCGCTTTTATAGTTATAGAAACGAAGGTTTTATTTGAATTGTAACGAATGTTATTACATTCTTATAATTACAAATTCTGATCTTCTATTTTGTTGATGTTGAGCGTCGGTACAATTTTTACTATCATCACATCCATTAATTATCTGAGTTTCTCCATAGCCTTTACCAGTAATTCTTCTTGAATCTATACCTCTATTGATGATGTATTCAACGGTTCTTTTAGCTCTGTTCCCTGACAGCCACATATTATACCCAGAAGGAGCTCTTGAATCTGTATGAGAAGCTGCTTCAATTATCATCTTTGGATACTTATTCATTAAATCAACTACTTTTTGCAGTTCTGTCTTAGCCTGTTTACTTAAATAAGAGGAATTTAAATCAAAATAGATTGGGTCAACATTTACACCAAATGTATCTTGTCTTAACTTAACAATTTCATCTGGTAATACATCTGGTAAGCCTTCTGGTTTTTTATCTTCTACTATACTTGTAGTTCCGTCTGCATTGGTTACATATGTAACATTATTACCAGCACCTGAACCAGCACCTAACAATATAGGCATTGACAATTCTTTATCTACTTCATTTGAAGTTGTAAAGCCAATAGATTTTGGTGAAAAACCAAACTTCTTACCTTCTAATTTGTATTCTGTTTCACAAGCTATTTCAAAAGAAAAAGTTGCATCATCTTTTACTATAATAGTTTCTAATAGATTACCCTCTTTATCTCTTAGAATCACTTCAGATCCTGGTAATAAACTTGTCGAATTTAAATCTCTAACATCTCCTGTAACTAACTGTAAACATTTAAATTCTATAGGTTCATCTTCTGTAAAAGAATAAATATCATCATCTCCTTTACTACCTTCTTCTCTATTTGAAGTAAAATACCCTCTTCTTGTTTCACTATTTATAATAAATGCAAAGTCGTCTCCAGCACTATTTATACTTAAACTTACTGGACCAGAATTATATCCATTTAATTTAGTAGCATAAATATCTATACCTCCTTTTCCTCCACTTCTTGTAGAAGAGAAATAAAGAATATCTTCATCTACAAAAGGAAACCAATCTTTAGCTATAGAATTAACTTCAGGTCCTAAATTTACTGGGTTTCCAAAACCACTTTCATTTACTTCTACTTTATAGATATCTGTTTCTCCTATGCCTCCTGGCATATCAGAAGTAAAATACAATGTTTTACCATCACTACTTAACGTAGGGTGTCCAACACCATATTCAACATTATTAAAAGGCATTGGTATAATATTAATCCACTCTCCTTTTTTATTAACTGAAGCTTTAAACATAGCTAAGTTAGTATGTCCAAGTTTATCTTTTCCTAATTTTTTGTTGTAATAGTTATCTCTTGTAAAATAAACCGTTTGACCATCTTTAGAAAAAGTAACACTTGCTTCATGATATCTTGAATTCACTTGCCCTTTTAATTTTCTTTTATTTGTTACAGTCCCATCTTCAGAAATATCACCTTCGTATAGATCTAAAAAGCGTTGACCATTAGGCTCCCATACATCACGTATAACTCTAAAACCTCTTCTTGGAGCTGCAAAAACCAATTTGTCAGTTCCGTGAAAAGCTGTTCCAAACTCAGATTGTTCAGTATTTATTTCTAAGTTTTGAATGGTATATTTACCCCCTCCATCTTGGGCATATAAACATACTACACTTAGTAATAAAATTGTTGCTAAATATTTTCTCATGGGTAAGTTATTTACTTCTTTTAAATTTAATTGCCTTTTTCTTAGCTTTTAAAATAATTGACATCAAAATTTATTATAAAAATGTCTAATTAACATTCCTAATAACGTTTACTTTAATGGTTCTAGTATCCAATCAGGTAAAATAATTTAAATTTTATAAAATAAAAAATTTATCTGATGAAAACAAACACATTAAAATAATAAAATACTGTAAATATTAAAGATTATAATAGAGTTATTTAATAAAGTATTTTATAATATATAACCTAGTTTCTTTTAGAAGAATCTAGGAGATTTCAAGTTCTTCTTTGAAAAATCAATATCCCATTGTAAAAAGGCTTCGTAAGTACCACTGTTATAATTACCTAAATTGGTAGTGGTATAATCATAAGCAAAGCCTAAACGTAAGTCTCTGGTAATACCAAAGTTGATCAAAGCACTTACGGAATCTCCAAAGCGATAACTTACACCCAACTCTAAACGATCATTGAATAAAAAGTTTGCTGATCCATCTATGGATACTGGAGAACCTGATACCGCTTTTACCATCACTGATGGCTTAAACTTCAAAGTCTCTGACAAATCAAATACATAACCCATAGTACCAAAATAATGCATCTTCTCTGAGGCTTTGGTTATAATACCACTATCTTTTTCTAAATGCTTGGTCTCTAATAAATTTGGGGCTGATAAACCTATATAGAACTTGTCTGTATAATAATAAACACCAGCTCCAAAATTTGGTAGGGTCTCATTTACATTGTCAGAAAATAAAGGGTCTACTCCTGGGGCTGTCTGTGGTAAGGTCAAGGACAACAAACCTACATCAAAAAAGGTCAAACCTCCTTTTAATCCAAATGCCAATCTACCTTCTTCTGAAGTCGTTATCGTATAGGATAAATCTGCATATAAATTTGACTCCTTTACTGGACCATGCCTGTCAACTATCGCTGAAAAACCACCGCCTAAATTCTTTGCTAAGGGTGCGTGGATTGCCATAGTAGCCGTCTCTGGGGCTCCGTCTATACCTGCCCATTGTATTCTACCCAAAACACCTATACTCAAAGTACCGCGTGATCCTGCATAAGCCGGATTCACAATGTTCATGTTGTACATGTACTGTGTATATTGAGGGTCTTGTTGACTATA
>DOIV01000160.1 GCA_003511845.1 Flavobacteriaceae bacterium
CATCTTTATCAAATCCATTACTTGCTATTTGAAAAGTTTGCCCTGTTTTATGCTCATAATGAACAGGCACTGCAATGGACGGAAACTGTACTGTGAAATGATAATTATAGGGTGTAGTAACCGTGTCAAAAACAGGTAAACGAAGATTATAAATACTCTTATCTACATTCATTTCTTCAAAATTAAACTTTTTCAAGATTTCCTCTTTTGTTCCCATAAAAAAGATGTCTTCAATTACTGAATCTAAGGGTTTTGCTGATTCTAAAATATTTCCGTATGTATAGCGATGTAATTTTCTTGGCGAAGCCATGTCACTTTTTATAATTTTCCTATTTCTTAGCAGCTTAAAAGCAACAAAGCTATCGTCATAAAAACCAATAGGCGTAGAACTACTCACTGATGTAATACGGATACTATCTCTGTATTTTTCTAAGGTTTTCTCATCATCTATCCAAAACTTATTTCTTTTTCCATCATTGATTATAAGCACATATTCTCCATCAGAGAAATCAATATTTTTTAAAAATAACTTATTACGCTTGTCTTTATTAGAACAACTTACGCTTAGCGTAATTAACGCTAATACTACAAGTACTATACCCAATATTAGATACATTTTTTTCATTATTATTTATTGGTTTGAAGAAAAAGATTTAAAAATATGATAGGCAGGTTTTTCTACTAAAGAAGGGTTTTCAATAAGTCCTGATTTGGCATGTGCAGGATTGTTAGTGCCTTCAACTAATTTAAAAAAATAAGCTTCTGTTATTTGAAGACTGTCTATTTTTTTGATGTATTGATGTAATCTTTCGGCTTGAAATTTATCAGAATAGGTTTCGTAGTTCATATTTGGACCACCAAATTCTGTAACAATAATGGGTTTTGTAGTCATTTCTAAAAAATTCAAATAATAGTCGTCCCATTGTTCTACATCATCATAAAAATGGAGGTCAATAATATCATATTGGGCATTTTGTAAAACCGTGTTAATTCGCGTAATTACATCTTGAATTATTGGAGTTGGGCAGTGAGTCGCTAAAAAATTGGTGTCATATAAAACCCCTTCATCATCACGAAAGGAACTAACTTTCCCATTACAACCAGCTAAAAAACGAAGAGAAATTGCGGTAAAACCACCTAAGACTACCTTCGTATTGGGTGAGTTTTCTTGAACAGAAGTATAGAGAATATTATTGGCTTCGACAAAATCAGCGGCAGTGCCTATATACCAATAATCAGATTGCCACTCGTTACCAAACTGTATTTTGCTAATTTTATTGGGGTGTCTTTGTAGTAAAAGATCAATATAGTTTTTAAAATCATTATTATCATTAAACACACAAGATCGTGTGTTTTGAGTCGCAGAACACGCCCAGTCTGGTCCATTTGATTGAATAGTTAATAAAATTTCATAGCCATTGTTATATGCCCAATTGATTCTATCATCAAAAGGTTGCCAATTAAAATTGCCTTGTGTAGGTTCTCTAAAAGACCAGTTTTCGCCAAAACGAATTTTTTTAACCTGTAAGTTATCCAAATGAGGCTTTGTAAAAGTTCTTTGTTGAGCATCTGCAACAGGCGGAAAAGAAATACCTAAGCTTACATGCTCTAAATACGTGTCATCTTGATTGGTTTCTGTATTGTTTGAAGAACAACCTGTAAGTGCTATGAGGATAAGTAGGTTTAAAAAGTAGTTCATTTTTTTGATTTTTTACCATTAATTTTTAAGCCAATTTTGTGCAGCATTTTTGTTTTTTATTTTCCCTGAAAAAGTTTTAAGGTATATATTTCTTTCAAATTTTACGTTAAGTACTTTTTCTATTTCTTGAATTACATTTTTTAAATTTCGTAAAGATGGTGTAGTCTTTAACTTGTAATTTTTCCATTTGTTGTCTAACTTAATGGTTCGCTCGGTAATTATTGGCCACCATGCTGTAATATAACTCAATTTCACAACAATTATTTTCTCTACGCAATGGATATGCCGTTACTTTTAATCTTAAACGGTTCTCTTTTTCTTTTGTACTTAGGCTATTGCCACTTCTAAACGTACCATCTGTACTGATTTTCAAAATTAATATACCATTTATAATCTTCTGGTAATTCTAAACCTATTTCTTTTGCCCAGTTATATGATTCTAACTTACTTTGTTTTAATCGTTTTTTTGGGTTCAATTCCCCGACGCTTGTGTCGAAATAAAAAAGAAATTCTTGTTTAATACTTCGTACCCTTGGGTCTAGGTAGTTTAATTTTATTCATTTCCGTTTTTTATTCATTCATTTTTTAAATAGTAATTCTTGAAATTTATAATTAAAATAAAGCCCAAGTAAGCCAATTACATAAAAATACCAATGAGACTTAATAAGTTCTGGAAATATTTCTGAATACAACCAAGTAGTCCCAAAATTAGCTCTATGATCCCAGCCTATACCAATACAGGTTGCTATATAAAAAAGCATATACACAGCTATTATTATAATTTTATAAATTTTGTTTTTAAAATATTTAGGTGAAAGCCAAATTGATACTATTGTTAAAAAGATACTAATAATAAAGCCGAGCTGAATTCCAGCATCATTATAAAAACCTCCAAGGTCGGTTATTTGCAAGCGAAATATTTTATAAAATGAATGGATAGGTAAAAAATATGTACCCCAAAGAAGGACACCTACAAAAATATAAAATGCTCTAATCATTAATAATTTATCTTTCATCTATTTATGATACTAATTTTGGATTGTTAAAATCATCTTGCTCTTTTTGTAGTGCCTTTGTTGTGCTTATTGTGTACCACAATAACACCTACAATAAATATAATAAAAGCAATAAATAATAAAATCCAGTTCATAATTTATTTTAAAATCTGAAATAGTAGTAAAAATTGGTAGTGGGTTTTTAGTTGTTTGTTGTTTTTTTAATAAATCCCAATAGATCTCAAAATTTTCATGTTTTAAGTCTGTTGTACTATTTGCGTCAATAGTTTTAACAAGTTTGCCATTTTTATAAAACTTCCATATTCCAGTAGGTGAATATTCGCATTCATTACATCGCTCGGCTTGAATTACTTTTTCAAGCTTTTGATTTTTATCAAAAAAAATAGGTTTTCTGAACCACTTCTGGTACGCCTTCAAATTTTTTACCATTAAAAGAATATTCTATTAACCGCTTTATTTTTCCTTTTTTGTCAAAATAGTAATGCGTTCCTATCGGTATAACATTAACCGAACCAGCAAAAACGCCTTTATAAATAATTTGTTGATTTTCGCTACGTATCAACAATAAGTGTTTTTCTATGCCATTCAAAAATATTAGCTCTTTTGAATACTTTCCTTCTTGTCCAAAAACAGAAGCGCTAAGAAAAAATATAAGTATGTAGATTATTGTTTTCATTCTGTTTTTTGTTTATTGAGCAAAAGGAATAGTGTTTGCCTAATTTTCAATATATTTTTTTTAATATTGCTTAGTTTTTTCATTTTATGATTATATATTTCTGATAGATATGAAACTTCTATAGTTTTTACTTTTAAAAGTAAGTATTCTGGGATTACTTCATAGCCATTAAAGATTAATTGATCTTTTTGATTAAAATATACTTGCATAGAAATATTTATATCAGTTGTTTCATTTTGATATAGACTTACCTTTTTCATATTTATCTTTCCTTCTGGCATTATTGATTTATAGTTACTTGAATTAATGCACATCCTCTTCTTCAGGCATTAGTACAACAGGGCATTCGCAGAGTTTTTTCAATTGCCTTTGAAAGATGTTAAAATAATCTTTTTCACCATAATATCTTGCTATTTTATAATACTCATCATTATACGTTACTAAACGTATATAACAAAAATCTGTTGCCCAAGATTTAACTGCTGTAATCTCCAATCGCTTAATATGACTTTTAGGAAAAACAGATATACCGCTCATTGATTCTGAATAAAAGCTATAATTTTCATGTTCTCTTTTTTTATAAATACCCAAGGTTTGATTGCTGTCATCTCGCCATATAAAATCATTTGTATCTTCAGGCATGTTATTTTGAAAAACACTTTTATCTGGCAATACATAAAAGTAGGTGCTTTCTTTCAAAGTTTGTGTAAAAAACAAAACTTTATCTGGAAATTCCAAAATATCACTTAGTTCAATTAAATCTTTATATCTGCTAAGTTGAGGATGAGTTCGTGTATTTTTGATTTTTAAATCAATACCGCCTTCTTTGTTGCGGTTTATAGAAATTAAAATACCTTTCACATCCCAAAGCATGTAGTGTGGATTATTCTTATAAACTGTGTTCTGTAACTTTTTAGGTTTGCCAAAATATTTAGTAAACTCTTTTTTTAGTAAGATAATTGCCTTTTCATCGTTTACTTCAAAATGCAATGTAGTATCAAAACCTCCAAACCATTTATCTTTTCTTAATTCTTGATTGTCATATCCAGGGTAATCGTAATAAATATCCGAGATAACCAAAGACCCTATTTGTATAGCCCTGTCAAAATACATCCGTTTGTATTGGGGTTGCTCTTCATGAATAGGTGCATAATATGAATTGGGTAAATTTTCCAATTCTTGTATGCTGGTATTCCAATCGATTAATTGTTTTGTCTGTTTTTCGTATGTTGGATTATCGCCATCTAGCCAACCACCATTATGCACCAAATAGAAACCTGTTTTTATATCTTTTTTTAATTTAGTCTTTTCCCAAAAAGTAAGTTTTTCAACAATGTGTGCATTTGGTTCTTGATATTGAACCCAAATTCTTTTTTTATACCCCTTCTCGCTGGTCTTTGAAAAATAAAATAATTTTTCTGTAAGGTTAAATTCTTGTTGCAATCTTTTGCATAATTTTTCAAAATTTTCCGCACTTTTTGGAATAAACTGGTTGTAGAGTCCCGAAAAAGAGAGACCTTGTTCTAGTTTATTATAAGCATCCCTTGTTTCAATATAAATACTTGTTATCTCGCACCAAAATAGTTGAAAACTTCCTGAAATACCATTAGTGGCATAAATAAAATTAGTATTTCCAATTAGTAGCAATGCTCCATCCTCTGGGGTTTCTACATTTTGAAATTCGTTTTTTATAATATTATAGAGCTCAAGAGTTTCTTTTTTTGCAATTTTACTTGCAATGACACATAAAGTATTAATTATTGCCTGCTTCTGATAATTGCCACATGTTTCGGCGATACTCCTCATTCTGGAAGCAACCTTTTTTGTAAAATATTTTTTTAGAAAAGCTTTAGCTTTAGCTGTATGTAATATAGAGGGTTTTGGGTTAAGAAGTTTATATGTAACTTCTTTCCGATTTCGAAGATAGCAGGGCATCTCTATTCTTGTTTTTCTAGGCAATCTAACAAAGCTATTTGTTCCAATAACAGGAACTGCTTCAAAAGCTAAATCTTCATTTTCAGAAAACATCATCTCAAGGCAGATTTCCATCTGAATATCAGCTATTTTTTCATCAATATGCCACAAAATCATAACATTTGCCAAAAATACCTGCTCCGTGCTGCTTAGGTTTTTCCAGTTGTTTTTTAAACATTCCCAATCATTTAAATCAAATTTTTCTAGCATAAACATACTATCTTCATATCCATATTCGCAAAAGTCACTAGTTTCTATATTGTCATTCTTGTACAACGACAGTTCTTCAAAAAGTTCTTGTAGTTTTTTTGTCATTACACTTATTTAGCTTTGGCTACATTTGTATTCATTTTATCAAGAATTGACAGTAATAGTGTTTGCCTAATTTTCAAGGTAGCCTTATTAATATTTCTTAGTTTTTTCATCTCAATATTTACAACTTTCCAAAATAATATTTTTCTCTTCTACTGCTTTTATGACTTTAGCTGAAGGGCTTAAATCCTCAAAGCAAATAATTTTATTTAAATTTGGAACTAATGCCAAATCATCAATCATTTTACTTGAAACGGATAATAATTCATCTCCACAACCCGCGTCACAAAATGGCCATAAATGATTATATACTTCTGATAGGTACGATACTTCTATAGTTTTGACTTTTAAAAGTAAGTCTTCTGGGATATCCAAATTCTTAAAATACTTTTTTACTTCTGGGATTACTTTATAACCATCATCTTCTCTATTGATTTCTCTAGCGGTATGCTCTTGTGCTAGTTTTTCAAGTTCAAATTTAGGTGTAAGTAATTTTTGCTTATACATCAACTCCTCTATTATCCAAAGCTTAAAATGTAAGTCTTTAAAAATAATTGTTGGCTTTTGATTGAGTAGATACAGTTTGGGTGCATTTTTAAAGTCTGCAGCTGCTTTAAGTAATTGCTTTATGTGGACTGTATTTGCCAAGCCTTCATTATGTTTTGCTAGTATTTCAAGTGTTTTTCTAATTTTTGGACTTACTGCAATTTTCTTATACGCACGCTTCCAGCTTTTTTCTTGAATATTTTCAAAATTAGTTTCTAATTCTTGTAATTCCTTTTCTCTGCTTGGTATGGCCATTTTATATTTTTCAGGATTATTCATTAAGGTAGCCAATAGTTCTTTTACCACATTTATTTGAATGGCTTTGGTTCTCAAATCAATACCCAATTCTTGCAATACCCAAGCTAAAAACCAATCTTTTTTTATTTCAGAAATACTTTGGTATTTTTCTACTAATTGCAAGGTAATTGCAGGAGCTTGTTGGTGGAAATAGTTATCACGACTAAAGGGGTTAATCATTTCTCCTAAAATGCTTTGCATTAATCCTTTTTCGGCTTTTTTATCGATTAAAAGCAGTAGTATTTCAACTGTTGTTTCTATTGTATTTGGGTGCTGTTCTAGTGCGTCAGCAATAGCATAATGTGCATTGTTGGGGAATTTTTGAGCAAAGGGTTTTATATATTTGCTTAGTTTGGACATCATTTCAGCTTCTTGTCTGTAATCATCAATACAGCCTTTATAAATACCAAAAATAGTTTCTGCAATATTTCCTACATTACCATGATTTCTAAAGTTTTGTTTTTCAATAATAATATAATCGGTTACATCTAAAATACTTTCAAGCAAATTACAGAACTCATTTTCAAATTTTTTAGGAATATGGGCAATCTCTCGAAAACTTATTCGATACTCATGATAGCCTGGCAGATATTTTCTAGATGCGATAAAGTCAGTAAGCTGATAAAGCAAAAAGCCATTTTCTTGTGGGTTTTCTTTGAACTCCTTTCCTAGAGCAAACCATTTTTCAAAAACAAAATCAATAGTGTCTTTGTTTTTTGATATTTGCTCTTGACAAGACATATAGAGTTTTTCCTTTGCCTGTTCATCATTAAATGCAATCTTATCTAATTGCATTAATATTTTGTCGATTGTTCTTTGTTTTTTAAACCAATTCATATATTTTATTTTTTAGCCTATGTCTTAAAATGGGATAATTATATTTCAGAAACATCCCAGCCAATTGATTTGATTTGTTTTTTTACTGCTTGAAAATTTTCAATTTTATGAACAACAAACAAATAATCATCTCCACCAGTATCGATACAAGTCAACTGCAATGTTCTCGCTCGTAAAAATCTATCAAAATACTCCAAAACACCATCCTCAAATATTTGACTCTCTTCAGTAAAGCTACCTAAAGAGGCAGATTCATTCAGGGCGAAATTATTTTGCAAAATATCTTTTACTTAGACCATCTGCATTGCCTTTTTTGTAATGGATTACTTTTTGTAATTGCCCGTTTTCAAAAAAGGTTTTCCATT
>DOIV01000263.1 GCA_003511845.1 Flavobacteriaceae bacterium
CCATGCGTCAAACAGTCGGGTTCTGTAGAAAATGATATTGATTCTCTAAAACTTATTAAACCAAAAGGCATATCAAATGTCCAAAATCAGTCAGATACTTTAAGACAGAATAATCGTGAAATTATAAAAATAGATTCACTCAAATCACTTATTAAATCGCATAAATCGCAGATTAAATCACTTAAATCACATGTTGGTTTACTGAATGATCATAATAATTCACTTAAAATAAGTAAAAGTTTACTAGAAGAACGTTTTCTCTCACAAAAAAAACAATCAGACTCTTTACTTAAACCTTATTATACTATCCAGTTTGATTCTACTTTAAATAAAGATTTTTATAATTCAAAATTTAGAGTGTCAACAAATAAATTAACTCAAGACACTATTTATATTCCTTTACCTAAAGAGAATAGACATATTGCCCCTGTAAAACATTTACAAGTAGACACCTTAAAAGTAATCCACAAAATAGCAAATGTAAATGTGGTGGCTGTAAATTATGTTGATGATCCTATTTGGTGGGAACAAAGAAATAGTATAGGCTTAGATATTAATGAGGCTGCTTTTCTAAACTGGAATGCTGGTGGTGTTAATTCCATTGCAGGTTTATTAAAAGTTGATTTGGTCAGGTCTTATAAAAAACTCCATGTACTTTGGAACAATGAATTTTATGTTCGTTATGGATTAAATCAACAAGAAGAAAAAGGATTAAGAAAAACAGAAGACAAAATTGAACTGAATACTACTTTTGGTTACAGAAGAGATACTATTTCTAATTGGTTTTATTCTGTAAAGGCAAATTTTAGAACACAGTTTACAGATGGTTATAAATACCCAAAGAAAAGTAGTCCTATTTCAAGAGTTTTTGCCCCTGCTTATTTGTTTTTAGGTGCGGGGACACATTATGAAAACAAAAAGCAAAATTTTTCGCTTTACTTATCTCTTGTGACTCTAAAATCTACATTTGTTTTAGATGAAAAATTGTCAAAAGAAGGTGCTTTTGGAGTGGTAAAAGGCGAAAAGTCAAGGCATCAATTTGGCTTTTTATTACAGAGTGTTTTTCGTAAAGAGGTGTTGAAAAATATATTAATGACCAACAAATTAAGTTTGTATACTGATTATATAAAAGATTTTGGGAATGTAGATGTTAATTGGGAACTTAATTTTGGATTAAAAATCAACAAATATATCATGGCAACTGTGGGTGCACACCTTTTATATGATGATGATATAAAATTCAAAGATGATATTGACAATGACGGTACTTTAGAAACTCTTGGGGCTAGAGTACAATTGAAACAGTTTTTAGGTATTGGAGTGATGTATCGTTTTTAAAAACACGTTACCCCATGTGTCGAAATTATCATAAGGAAATAGTTTACTTAGATCTCTACTCCATTAATTTTTTTGTGCAAAAATATTGCTGCTCCGTCAGACATACTTGCTATATAATTACAAATAGAAAGGATTCTTTGATACAAATCATCACTTAAAACTTGATATTTTTCTGGTAATACCTCTAAGATTAAGTTATCATAACTAGATGCTTTCCCATTGTGAGAATTGTTTACAGCTGTAATAAAAACATCTAATAAATCGGCTAAAACTCTATAACCAGAAATTTCTTTTTCTACAACTTCTTTACTCCTATAAATTTTCTGGACACTTATTTTAATAATGTCATTAATCTGAGCTTCATATTTGCATTTATCCAATAAAGAAATTTGATAATCGCCCACTAAGATAGATTCTTCATTGGCTAAAAACACTTTAGAAGCTTCGTTTATTAAATTACCAATTGCCAAAGCTCTTAAATAACTTAACCTATCTTTTTTGGTCTTTAATTGATGATATTTTTCGATATTAATAGTGTCTTTAACCAATTTTATTAAGTATTCTAAGGCGAATTCTTCTTCTATCAAGCCAAGGTTAATACCATCTTCAAAATCGATAATGGTATAGCAAATATCATCAGCTGCTTCCACTAAAAATGCCAAAGGATGACGGCTAAAGGTAACATCATTACCAGTTCTTACTTTTTTCAAGCCTAAATCTGTAGCAACATCAATATAGAGTTCTTTTTCTGACTGAAAAAATCCGAATTTTTTATCGATAATATCTGCTGTTGGTTTTTTAGGTAAAGACTCTTTCGGGTATTTCATAAATGCAGCCAAAGTTGCATACGATAAGCGTAATCCACCATTAATCCCTTCTCTAGTCTCAGTTAAAATTTTAAATCCGTTAGCATTGCCTTCAAAATCTATCAAATCTTGCCATTGCTTATCGGATAACTCATTTTTATAATGCTGCCCCTTACCTGTTTTAAAATACTCTCCAATAGCTTTTTCTCCACTATGCCCGAATGGTGGATTCCCAATATCATGAGCCAAACACGCACTGGCAACGATGGCTCCAAAGTCATTGGCTTGATAACCCAATTGCTGTAATTCAGGGTATTTTTCTAACAGCTGTTTCCCCACAATTCTACCCAATGAACGACCAACAACTGACACCTCTAAACTATGCGTTAAACGCGTATGAACAAAATCGGTTTTTGAAAGTGGTATTACCTGTGTTTTATCTTGTAGGCTTCGAAAAGAATCAGAAAAAATAACCCGGTCAAAATCAACTTCAAAACCAATCCTAGTTTCATCTTGCTGGTTTCGTAATCTTTTTTTGGTGTCGCCAAAACGTTTTAAAGAGAGTAATTGTTCCCAGTTCATTTGAATATGATTTAGATAGTTGCAATATACCTTTTTTTAAATTTATTCACTTTACATTAATTTAATAAAAAATGCTTTTTAGTAACATTTAGGTAAACAAAACGTAACGTCTTTTTAATGTTATATTAACATTGGCATAGAACTGATTTCTTTCCTTTGTATCGTAAAATTTGTAAAAAATACTATGATAAAGACAGCTCTTACCTTTGTATTGTTATTTGTTATTACAAGTACATTTGCTCAGAAAAAAGGATTTGTTCAGGGGCTTGTATTAGACAACGAGGCTGATAAAGAACCTTTAGCTTATTCAACTATCACAATTAAAAATACTCAAAAAAAATTGGAAACAGATAATAATGGCATTTTTCATGTTGTTTTAGATTCTGGAACTTATTATTTTGAATTTACATTTGCTGGATATCAAAAAATAAACCTACCTGTTGTTGTTAAATCGGGTGAGGTAACAACGTTAAAAAATGTAATTCTTAAAGCTCTTCAATTAAAAAGTATTGCTTTACATACTTCTAAAAACAATACCGATTTATTACAATACCATAATTAATAAACTATGAAAAATTTTATCTCTTTTGCATTAATGCTATTGGTAGCTGCCTCTTTTGCTCAAAACAAAGGAACAATTAAAGGTATTCTTCTAGACAAAGAAATGAGTAATGAACCCTTGCCTTTTGCTAATGTATTTGTTAAAAATACCCAAATAGGCACAACTACTGAATTTGAAGGAGACTATCAATTTCAAATTGACCCTGGTACATATACCTTAGTGTTTAGCTTTGTAGGTTATCAAAAGGTTGAAGTGCCAAATATTATAGTTAAAGCAGATGAAATTACTACAGTGCCTAATGTTATTATTGGTGCAGCTGAGGGTGTTTCTCTTAAAGAAGTAATTGTAAAAGCAACTACGGGTAAAGAAACTGAAAAATCATTATTAATTCAGCAAAAAAAAGCGACACTAATTAAAGAAAGTATTGGGGCTGTAAGATTGGCAAAAATTGGTATTTCTAATGCCGCATCTGCAACTTCAAAAATTTCTGGTGTAACAAAAAATGAAGGAACAGGAGATGTATATGTACGTGGTTTAGGAGATAGGTATTTGTCTACAACTATGAATGGTCTGCCAATTCCGTCTGATGATGTAGAAAAGAAAAACATTGATTTGAATTTATTTTCTACTGATATTATCCAAAATGTAGGTATTAGTAAAACCTATACTACCTCAAATTATGCAGACCAATCTTCTGGAACAATTGATATTACTTCAAAAGAATTTACAAAAAATAGATTTTCATTGAGTATAAGAAGTGGACTAAATACAACAGTAATTCAAGATGATAGCTGGAGTTCATTTAAAACAACACAAAATAGTAAAGATATAAATTTCGGTTTTTATTCAACTAAAAGAAACTTAGCTGATGCTATAACCAGACAAAGCTGGAATACCGAAAACAAAAGTTCTCCTCTTAATTTTAAACTGACCTTGTCTGGAGAACAAAAATTTGAACTCTTTAACAAAAATGCATCTGTGTTTTTTGTAGCTTCTCATTTAAATGCTTTCGTTTATCAAAAAGGAATATTTAAAAAATACAGGTCAAATGTACTTGATAATAATTTTAATGATACAGACACATATCAATCAACTATCAATACAACTGCTTTATTTAATTTTTCATTAAAACTTAATCCAGAACATAAATTTAGTTTTAATAGTCTTTTTGTTAACAAGACAATTGACAACCTATATGAACAAGGTAGAAATGGTGAAGGTTATGTTTTTGATCAAGATCCTCAAGAATTTGGTGCTTTTGTTAGAGACCAAAACTTAAAAGAAACTCAGTTGTTAGTAAATCAATTATTAGGATATCATAATCTAAATAAAACAAATAAATTATCATGGGCATTAGGTTATAATATAGTAAAAGCCGATGAGCCTAATCGCATTAGAAACGAAGTAAATATTATAAATAATACTACCGTACAATTTGCTCATGTTGGTGATTTTCAACAAAGAAAATCAAGTCAAAAAATTACAGATACTGAAATTAATGGTTTTATAAAAGATCAACTTATTTTATTAGAAAATGAGGATGGAGATCGTTTTTATAGGTTAAATATTGGTGCTAATTTTAGAAATAAAGAAAGAGACTTTAATACTTTGTTTGTTGGGGTAAGGGCTAAAGGTTTTCAAGTTTCATCTATAGATAATTTAAGTGCTGCTTTTACACAAAATAATTTTGACAATGGTAACATAACTTTAAAGACTCGACAAGCTGACACCTATAATGCTGTTCTAAATGTCTTAGCTGGTTACGTAAATATAGATTTTGGTTTTGGTAAATTTAGTGGTAATACGGGGCTTAGGTATGAAACAAATAATATAGATGTGAATTGGGATGTTGGTAACTACCCAGGAAGAGAAGGTTCAGTTCAAAACAATTACAACACTATTTTACCTAATGTAAATTTAAAATATGAATTAACTGAAATAAACTTTATAAGATTATCAGCAAGTAAAACAATAACACTTCCTGAGTTTAAAGAACTTTCTCCGTTTGAATATGTGTCTCCTGTTGGTCGTGTAACTGGTGGTAACCCAAAGTTAAAAAAATCTATAAACTATAATTTAGACTTAAAATGGGAATTGTTTCCATCATCTGGAGGATTATTTTCATTTTCTAGTTTTTACAAAAGAATTATAGACCCAATAAATTTGGCTCAAGCAAGAGGTTCTTCCGGGAATTTTACTTTTGATAATACAGGAGACAAAGCAGATGTTATTGGTCTAGAATTTGAAACAAGAATAAATTTAATTAAACCTAATGAAGATGAGAATAACAGCACTTTAGATTTGAATTTTAATGCTACAAAAATGTGGTTTAATCAAGATTTACACAAAGAATTTCAATATAAAAATAAAACTTCATCAAAATTACAAGGTGCTTCTGATTTTATAGTAAATACTTCTTTAAGTTATAGTAATACAAAAGAAAATGAGTTTACAGCTACACTATCAGCTAATTATTCATCTGATAAGATTTTTGCACTTGGTGCACCAGAAGATTTTACAAATAGTGCAACATTATATAATGATGAAATTATTGAAAATGGATTTGTAAGTTTAGATTTAATTTTAAACAAAAAAATCACTAATAATCTATCACTAAAACTTACAGGGAAAAACTTGCTAAATCCTAATATCAAGCAAACTCAAAAAGTGAGAAATTTAAGTACTCAAATTGAAACCAATGAAACGGTTGTTTCTTACAAAAAAGGAATATTATTAAACCTAAGTTTAAAATATTCTTTTTAAACTTTTAGTAATAATATCTTAATGTTAGCTTAAAATTGAAATGTAAAAAAAGATAGTTATTTGTATATATAATTAAAAAACAAAATTCAAAACAAAATGAAAAATTCAATGTTAAAATTAGTAGGATTGTTAACCGTTTTCTCACTTATATTTGTGAGTTGTGATTCTGATGATGGGCCAGCTCCAAAACTTGATAGTGAAGTTATTAAGGAGTTAAAAAAAGGAGTAATGAAAGGTAAGTTGACTGAAAACTTTACTTTGGATCCTTCAAAAGTGTACAACTTAACTGGTTCTTTTATAGTAGAAAGTGGTGTTACTTTTATTATACCTGCAGGAACTAAAATTAAAGCTGATAAAGGTGGTACTGATGTCTACTTAGCCGTTTTAAAAGGTGGTAAAATTAAAGTAAACGGTACTGCGTCTAAGCCAGTTGTTATGTCTTCTGCTAGTGCTGAACCAGGTGATTGGGGTGGTCTAACTATTTGTGGTAAAGCAACTACTACTGCTGGAGTTGATGCTACTGCAGAAGTGGGTGGATTTATCTATGGAGGTACTGATGACGCTGACAACTCTGGTTCTGTTTCTTATTTAGTAATTAAAGGTACTGGAGCTCAAATTAATTCTGAATCACAATACAATGGAGTTTCTTTATATGCTGTAGGTAGTGGCACAACATTTGATCATATTGCAATTATTAATGGTGCTGATGATGGTATTGAATTCTTTGGAGGAACAGCTACCGCAAGCCAACTCTATTTAGAAAATAATGAAGATGATTCTGTAGATTGGACTGAAGGTTGGAGTGGTAAAATTACAGATACTTATATCTCTCATACTATTGCAGGTTTTTCTACTGCTTTTGAAGGTGATAAAATAAATAACAACCCACAATTTGTAAACTTAACTGCAATTTCTACTGTAGGTGGAAAAGCGTTACAATTTAAAAAAGAATCTGGTGCTACAATTACTAATATCTTTTTAAGTGGATATGATAAAAATATCGACATGAAAGATGGTGGGCCATTAGAAAATGTTAAGATTGACGGTGAAACTGCATCAACTACTGCAACTTATGCTGAAGGAACAAAAGTTGATATTTCTGCATGGTCTTGGAGAGAAGCTAGCTTATAAAAAAAGGGAGTACATATTTGAATTAGTTGAAAAACCTGCAATAGTTATTGCAGGTTTTTTTATGGTATTAGGCCTTATTTATAATTTTAGATTTTACATAAACATAACCATTTATTTCATTTTTAATAACCATTAGAATTCTTAAAAAAATGGCTATTATTTTTACTTTGTAAATAAAAAATATGACTTTATTTTTAATGATTTTTGGAGCTTTATTTTCAATTATGAATCCACTTGGTACAGTTCCTGTTTTTGTAAGCTTAACTCAAGAAAATACTAAAAAAGAAAGATCAAAAATAGCTTTTAAAACCTCTTTAAATGTATTCATAATTCTTTTGATATCATTTTTTGTCGGCAAATACCTTTTACTATTCTTTGGTATTAGCATAAATGCACTCAAAATTGCAGGTGGCTTGATTATTGCATCTTCTGGCTTTGCTTTATTAACAGGAGAGTTTAGCAAACATAAGGGTATGAAGAAGAAGAATGTAAAGGAAGATATTGCAACACGTTCAGAAATAGCATTAACACCTTTAGCTTTACCAATGATTGCTGGACC
Source organism: Flavobacteriaceae bacterium (assembly GCA_003511845.1). Taxonomy (GTDB): domain Bacteria; phylum Bacteroidota; class Bacteroidia; order Flavobacteriales; family Flavobacteriaceae; genus Aureibaculum. The sequence goes on from DOIV01000263.1 coordinate 7,742, forward strand.
AGGTACAATTTCTCTTTTAATTACTTACCGTAAAGAATATGTAGAATTAAATGATGTATTGATAATAATTGTAGCAATAATTCTATCCGTTATAAGCATTTATTTTATTTTAAAAAGCTCTTATTCTATTGTAAAAGTTCTTGGAGCATCAGGTATAAATGCCTTGTCAAGAATTATAGGATTTATTGTAGTCGCCTTAGGTATTGAATTTATTATTTCTGCAACAATATCTATCCTTAAATTGTAATCCTCTTAGTTTATAGGTTAGGTGTTATAAATTTTGAGTTCCTGCTTCAACTTTACCTTTTACATAAGTAACTTCTCTTACTTCACCATTACTCCAAAACAACCACTTTCCTGTTTTTTTACCTAAGTTATAATTACCCTTAGAAATTTTTAAGCCCTTTTTATCAAAATACTCCCACGTACCATGTAATTTTTCTTTTTTAAAAAAACCGTGTTGTTCAATTTGATTATCTGCATAATAATAAGTCGCTTCTACCAAATCCCCTTTTTGTTCTAGTTTAACTTTCTGTTCTTGATTTTGTGCTGAAAGAAAACCAACACAAAAGAGTACTATAAATATTGTTAAATTTCTCATTCTAATAGGTTTTAAAAATTAATACTAAGCCAATGTAGTAAATTTACATTAAAAACATGTTTTCTTAACGTTATCTTTACATTAAATATGCATTCAACTCATTTTTAAGCAGTTAAACACACCTATTAATCCTTCTAGTTAGAGATTCTTAATATTTAAATAACTTTAACTTTACAAAGGTGATTATTTATATTGGTAATTTTGTTTTGTTCATATTTTAAGTACTAAAACGAAACATTTCTCATATTTATTAGTTTTTGTCGACTATTTATTTGAAATGTAAAAGGCTACTTGTTTCAAGTAGCCTTTTACATTTATACAATCTAGTTTAGTACATGACAAAAATACAATTCGCTGATTTTCAACAAATTAAGTGTTAAAAAATTAGAATAAAGCATTGATTTTCAATATATTAGATGAATAATTCAATTTATTTTTCTA
>DOIV01000096.1:0-6372 GCA_003511845.1 Flavobacteriaceae bacterium
CAGGTTTCTATTATGGTTTATTTAATGGTTGGAGTTGATGATGGTTCAAAATTAGACAATGACGATATGACAACTGAACATTTTGTGGTTATTGTAGGAATGGGGACTGATGCAACTGGAAATTTTTTCTTATTCTATGACAATGCAGTAGCAAATAATACCATAGGTACATCTCCTAAAAATAAACTTTACTGTAAATGCACAGATTATAAATTACAAGGAGTTGGTGATATTGCAAATTCATATATCCAAGGAAGTGCAAAACAAAAATATACAGTAACTCAAATTAGGGAAACAAAATGAGAAAAATAACTATAATATTATTTGGGATTTTATTTATCTTTTCTTGTAATAACCTTAACTCTAATTCAAAAAAAACAGTAATAAATAAAGAACAAAACAAAGATAGAAACTCAACTTTATTAATTTTTGAAGATGGTGTTTCATTAAACATTGTTTCTAATTTTTTTTCGCAAAAAAAAAATGATTCTATCTCTTCAAAAACTAAGGAAATTAAAGGAAAATACTTGTATTGCGGTAAATCCAATTTGAATAAAAATCTTTTTAAAATCTGCAATAAAAAAGAGTACGAAAAAATAAAAAAAATAAATACCTCACACAGTATTGTCATAGAAAATGATACTTTATACTTTAGTGGAAGAGATTATTTAAGTTGTTTACAAGAAAATGATAGTATTTTATTAAAATCAACTGTATATACTTTTCATCAAGAAAAGAAAGAAACCAATTTATTAATAATTAATAATTTTATCATAATGAAATAAAAAACGGTTTAGAACACCGTATAAAATTAATTGCTGTTTTTAGCTTATTTACGAAAGTTCTCGTAGACTTTAAACCTGTGTTTTATTTACTAATTTTAGTGCTTAAAACACGCAACTAACCTTATACCATACTTTGGGGGCATAATTAAAAAAAATGAAAAGAAGTACTAAAAATCTACTTATTGCAATTGGAATTCCAACCTTATATGCAATTGTTTTAAGAATAGCTTTTGGAGTTAAAAATTGGAATGAACTTTTTTCGGTGATGTCAGTAACATTTTTATTCTTACTTCCAACCATAGTTGGTGCATTAACTGTTTATTTATCCGATAAAAATAAAGTTGAAAAATTATCTTATCGAATTTTCGCTCCTTGGGTGCCAATATTTTTATTTCTTATAATCACATTATTGTTAGCTATCGAAGGTTGGGCTTGTTGGTTAATGATTCTTCCTGTCTTTTTAATTGCAACTTCAATTGGAGGCTTAATTGGTGGGTATCTAAAATTAAAAAGAAGAAATGACAGACTGAATATTTCATTACTTGTTCTTATTCCTTTTTTAATTTCTCCAGTTGAACAATTAATTGAAAAAATACCAGGGAATTACAAGGCATATACGTATATAGATATTAATTCAAGTGCAGAGAAAATTTGGGAAAATGTTACAAGAGTAAGAACAATAGAAAAAGATGAAGATACAGGTTATTTAACTGAATTTTTAGGATTTCCTAGACCATTAAAAGCAGAACTGAACTATAACGGAGTTGGTGCTTATCGAGAAGCAAGTTTTACAAATGGACTAGTATTCAGGGAAACTGTAACTGAATATGAAGAGAATAAAAAAATGGTATTTTCAATTAAAGCCAATACTTATGAAATTCCATCTACAACTCTTGATGAACATATTTTAATCGGAGGAGAATATTTTGATGTATTAAACGGGACTTATGAGCTTGAAAAACTTAGTGAAGGAAAATATCGTTTACATTTATATAGTAATTTTAAAATGAATACAACTTTTAACTTTTATGCTGGCTGGTGGGGAAAAATAATAATGAAAGACATACAAAATAACATTTTAAAGGTTGAAAAGAAACGAGCAGAAGAATAAAAAAACTGGTGGTAACAATGTGTATAAAACATAGCTAGTAAGTGCTAAATCTAGAGGTTTGTGCTTATTTACAAAGTCCGCCAAATTTTTAATTTGGCTTTTAAAATAAGAAAGATAAAAACAAAATATAAAAATGTGGCTAAGTGCTAACCCGAAAATTAGTACTTTTAAATACGCTACGTTTCATACACGAGACGTTGTAAAACATACTGACCCGTCCTAAAATATGTATACACAAAACGATACCGTAACTTTAACACATAATTACCTTTCAATCCTCCTCAACCTTTTTTCAATCCGTTTTTTATCAGGAATGGTAGTAACTTCTTTTGTCAATGCCAATTCAAACTCTTTTTTTGCTGCTGCAAGAAAACCTCTTTGAAAATAATACTCACCTACTAAAGCATAAGCTTCCCAATAATTGGGATTGGCTCTTTTAAAATCATATAAAAACTCAGGACTTGCCTTTTCTTTTTTGTCAATAATCTGGTGTAGTACGTGCCTTAATTTTCGGTACCTTTCATAATTTACAAAAGCTTGAGTATTTATAAAATCATCTTTCGGAATATTAAAGCTTTCTTCTGAAATGGTTTTATTAAAATTTTGATTTCCTGCCTCGCCAGTAGGCGGGTCAAATTTTTGAAATACTTTATTTAAATCATAACATACAAATTCTCCTAATTGATACGGATTGGAAGAAACCCATACTTTTAACTCTTCTGGTTGAAAAACAATGGAATGATGTGCTAACAACTGATTTAATGCCTTTTCATTACCATATCCAATTTCTTTATCTTTTAAACCTTCTTTATTTCTTAAAATAGTTACTGCAATTTCAGGAGTAACTTTATCCTTTGTATTTAACAATTCTTCCAATCTTTGGTGTCTATATTGCGAATGACTTTCTGCTTTTTGTTTGTTGTTATTGTTGTCATCCGCGTAAGCCTTACTTTGAAAATGATTTGAACAAATTAATTCACCCTTATTCTTCACCTCATACACCCCAAAATTATTTGGTGATACTTCTATACTCACTGCCTTTCCGTCTTTAGCACTACCAACAAGTATTGCTTCAGAAACAAAAACTTTTCTTTTTTTAGCGATATTTATAGCTTCATCAATAGTCGATGCATATTGTAAAATCTCTCTAGTCACTAAAGAAATTGGAGTTTTAGCATATAAAGGGATGTCAGACTTCCCAGCATTAATGGTTACTGTCAATCCTTGATCATTCATGCCCGAAACGACACCAATCATACCTCCCCAAGTAACCGACATGAATTTATAACCTTTATCAGGATTCACAAATGCCACTATTTTCTCTTTTGCAAACTCATCACCAGCATAAAAATCAAAATTACGACCGATGAGTAAATTTCCATCTGCAGATTTATCACCCCAAACGGCAAAAGAAGAGCAGCCTACCAATGCTAAATCTTTTAAAGCATGACCAATATCATGTGCTCCATGTAAATATAGACTTCTTAAATAATCATTTGCGACATCATCAAATTGATTGCCTGCATAACGAGAAACCCCGTAAATTTCTGTTTGATATTCATCAATAATATACAGATACAGCTTTCTATTGTACCAAGCCAAAAATTTCACTAACAACTTTTGTTTAAATTTTGAAGGGACTAAATCTTTTATTTTGGAAAAAAATATAGCTTCTTGTCGTTGCAATAATTCTTGGGTTAAACTACCGTTTGCTAAACCTCGTTCTAAAGGACCTCCCTTTATGTATAACTCCCATAAACCTTGCTTATTTTTTCTTAATTGATTTTTACCTAGCGTAAAAAGTGTATCGTTAACTTTAATCCTATCTTGAATTTTAAGTTCTGATTGGTTGAATTGAGGTTGGTTTTTAAGTGATTTAGATACTCCACAAGAGGTTAATAGGAATATGAATCCAATCAATGTGATGAGATTATATTTTAAGTTGTGAACCCCTCCGCCCATAATATTTATTGTACAAATTTAAAAATTCTAACTAGGCACCTCCCCTTGAAAATAAGTGGAGGAACTTTCGTTTTTATTAATCAACTCTGTTTTGTTAACGATTTAAGTACAATTGCCATTCTGACAAAAGAGAAACCTCATGAAATTGAAACCATCATTAAGCAGATTTCTAGTGCCTAGTAATGGTGTTTTATTGCGTCAATACCATCCTGACTCTTGTGTCTTGATTCTTACTCTTGATTCGCACTTGCAATTTTTTCTAATAACATTTCCCTTCCAACAATTTCAGAACAAGTAAGTACTGCACTAATGGTAACCCCCAACACACCATGCATATTCAAACTTTGTCCTGTAAAAAACAGATTTTTTAATTTTGTTTTTGGAGATAAAAAAGATTTCATAGGGCTGTCAGCATCCTTTACATAGCCATACATTGAACCTCTATTCACACCTATATAATCTCTGTACGACAAAGGAGTAGACGCATGTACAGATTGGATAGCTTCTCTAATATTAGGAAATTTTTTCTCTAACTCTGTTAGCATTACTTCTAATTTTCTTGTCTTAAACTCATTATAAGACTCACCTCTATCATTTTTATCTACTATGGTGTTAAACGTATTCTCCCAAGGTGTTACTTCATCAAAATTCATATAACTAATTACGGTCATATTCTCTGCCCATTTACCAATATTTTTCTTGGCACTCATAGAGACCCAATAACCTTCTGGCCAACTTTCTTGAGTGTATTCTTGAGCTGTCCATACCTTTTTATAATCTTTAAAATGGTAATTATTATAATTTAAATATGGGAAAGACTCTGGCTTAAAAACAATATAAATACTAAAAGCTGAAATGATACTTTCAATATTATTGATACGACTTACATAAGATTTTCTTAATTTATTATCACCCAACATTTTGATCGTATGTTTAGGTTCAATATTTGAAATAAATAAATTTGCAAAAATTTCTGTGCCATTTTTTAGCAGTACAGAAACCAGTTTGTTTTCTTCAAAGCCAAATTGAGTTACTTCACTCCTCTTATACACTTCACCGCCAAACTCTTTAAGTTTTCGAATCAATAATTTTGCTATTTGCCCACCGCCATTCACACATCTATACGAACTTTGTATATAAGAGTTTACAGATAGTGCATGAACATATAATGGTGTTTTTTCACCATCACCTGCATATAAAAAATTGGAGCCAGCCAATACAGATTTTAATTTTTCATTTGTGGTTATACTATCTAAAAAATCACTTATTTTTAAAGACAACAACTCTGTATTTTCATAAAACACTGATGTTGGCTGTAAATTATACAATGGAAAACTATTGCAGGTATCAATTAACTTTTTACAATAAACCTGTATCGCTTCTGCCTCATCAGGAAATTGTTCAATTAGTTTATTCGCAAAATTCTCATAGCCTTGAGCATGAGGATATTCAATTTTATCATCATCAAAAGTAATAACATCATATTTATCTATATCTAATTTTTTAAGTTTTAGGTCATCCATAATGCCTAAATACTTAAAGTACATGTATAAGTTCTGACCTTTATCTAAGCCTCCAATATAATGGATGCCTGTATCAAAAATAGTTTTATCTCTTACAAAAATTTGCAAATTACCACCATATTGATTGTTTTTTTCAAACACACAAACTTTATAACCTTCTCTGGCTAAAATATTCGCGGATACCAATCCGCCCAAACCACTACCAATAATTATGACATCATATTTTTCCTTCATTTCTTCAAATAAATAATTGGTAAATCTACTTGTTTTTGGGCTACAAAACCAGCGGATTTAAAATGTGCTACTAAGGTATTATTTTTTATGAGTATTATTTCTTTTAAATGCGATAATGATAAATTTTTTGCTAATTTATTGATGCCAACATCTTCTGAGGAAACTATTAAGGTCTCTTTTTCGCCACTATTTAATTCATTAATAACCTCAGCATACTTTATTTTTTTATGAATTGCAGTATAACAATTTGTTGCAATAGCTCTTTTCTCTTTATCAGCGATAAAGGTTGTGATTTTTCTGTCTAATGAATGTGACACCAATAAGATGTCTAACTGACCATAATCATCTGCCAAATGTGCTATTTTCGCTTTAAGCGGAAGTAAGTCTGCTACATCTTTATACAATTGTTTGTTTTGATTGTAATCCTTTTTTACTGCTTGAAACAATTCAGTTCCTTTATACCTATAATTACTTAACAAAACACCTTCAAAATAACCTACCTGTTCTATTTCATTACGTAATAAATTAAAATTTTCTTTAAAAAAAGTGGAAATTTCCTTTGTTTTTTCTCTTGCAGAAACTCCAAAAGAAGTATCGTTAAACTTAATCCGCTTCCCTATTTTTACCGTCAAACTACCGTCATAAATCACATAATCTCTTTTAGGTATTACCTCAGCATTCCCGTGTAAATATAAAGGTAAGATATCTAATTCTAATTGCTTTGCTAAAAAGAAAGCTCCTTTATGAAATCTACCAA
>DOIV01000096.1:6419-7473 GCA_003511845.1 Flavobacteriaceae bacterium
TTCCTTTATACCTATAATTACTCAATAAAACACCTTCAAAATAACCTACCTGTTCTATTTCATTACGTAACGTATTGAACTTATCTTTATAAAAAGCAGAAATATTCTTTGTTTTTTCTCTTGCAGAAACTCCGAAAGAGGTATCATTAAACTTAATCCGTTCTCCTATTTTCACCGTCAAACTACCGTCATAAATCACAAAATCTCTTTTAGGTATTACCTCAGCATTCCCATGTAAGTATAAAGGTAAGATGTCTAATTCTAATTGCTCTGCTAAAAAGAATGCTCCTTTATGAAATCTACCAATTTTATTGGTAAAAGAACGTCTTGCCTCAGGAAACACCACCAAACAATACCCTTGATTGATTTTTTCTTTTAAGCGATCCAAATTACCATCCACTCCACTAGATACAGGAAAAAAGCCAACAACTCTAGCCAACACACCAAATATAGGCGATTTATACACCCAATCGTTTACTAAATAAATAATATTTGGCGTCACCATACCAATAGTTAGCGTGTCTATAAATGAAGAATGATTTGCAATAATAACCGCTGGTTTTTCAAAAGTTTCATGATGTGGATTGATAATTTTCTTTTTTATAAACGGATTGCCATACAACACAACGGTTACCAACTTTGAAATAGCACCATGTAACCATTTCATTTTCTTTTTCTTTGAAATTGGAATCAAAGGAAAAATAGTAATACTCAGTAAAGATAAAATCATAGCTCCCAAGCCATAAATACTAAATAAAATTATAGAGTGTATATAGGTTCGTAATTGTATTGGTGCTAATCCTTTTGAAGTTCGCCAACCAATAAAAAAGTTAAAAATAAGTGGCTGAATGGTAAATGAGATGAGTACTGCAGATAAAATCCCGATGATAGATATGATAGATACTGACTGCAATGCTGGATGCTTGGCGACTATCAAAACACCAACTCCTAAAATGGTTGTAATTACGGACAGTAATATTGATGTTTTATAGGTTGGCAATTCATTGATACCATATTTGTACTTTTTTAACAAACCATTGGTCATAAAAATACT
>DOIV01000196.1:0-153 GCA_003511845.1 Flavobacteriaceae bacterium
TTTACAGAATCATTTAATTTTAATGCACCAAAGGTAGTATGCTCAAATGTATAAGGTATTATAGCTACACTAAACTGATTTATTAATGAATTGACTACGGTCAAACTAACTCCGTTTATAGTTATTGAGCCTTTTTCAATAGTGATATTATTT
>DOIV01000196.1:389-5214 GCA_003511845.1 Flavobacteriaceae bacterium
TAAGGTATTATAGCTACACTAAACTGATTTATTAATGAATTGACTACGGTCAAACTAACTCCGTTTATAGTTATTGAGCCTTTTTCAATAGTGATATTATTTTTTGAACTGTCATATTGAAAAGTGAAAAGCCAACTGCCATTTTCATTTTTAATCGCAATACATTTTCCTGTTTCATCAACATGACCCTGAACAATATGTCCGTCAAGACGGTCACCTAACTTCATGGCTCTTTCTAAATTGACTTTATCCTTAACTTTAAGATTTCTAAAATTAGATTTATTTAAAGTTTCATCAATGGCAGTAACCGTATAAGAGTTATTTTCAAGATCTAAATCAACAACGGTCAAGCATACGCCATTATGAGCAAGGCTTTGATCAATTTTTAATTCAGATGTAAGACTACTTTTTACAGTGATATTGAGGTTGCTTTTATCTTTCTTTAGTATAGTAATTTCTCCAAGACTTTCTATGATTCCTGTAAACATAATATGTTAATTTTAATGAGTACTTTTGTAAGCTCAAAAATAGGAATTAATTTGTTTATGAATAAAGATAACACCATAAAAGTTGGAATATCGGTCGGAGATATAAACGGGATTGGTATAGAGATTATATTGAAGACTTTCGAAGATGCTAGAATGCTAGAATTTTGTACACCCATTATTTTTGCTTCAAATAAAACAATTTCTGTACATAAAAAAGAATTGAATATGCACATGCAAACTCAAGGTGTTGATAATGCAACTAAAGCAATATCCAATAAAGTTAATTTAGTAAATGTTTGGAAAGATGATGTAAGTGTTAATTTTGGCGAAGAGACTAAAGATGGTGGTAAGTATGCTTTTTTGTCATTGCAAGCGGCCGTGAAAGCTTTACAAAATAATGAGATTGATGTTTTAGTGACTGCACCTATCAATAAGCATAATATTCAATCAGAAGACTTTAAATTTAGTGGGCATACAGAATATCTTGAAGATAATTTAGAAGGTGAAAGCTTGATGATTTTAATGACAGATGAAATTAAAATCGGATTAATAACAGGGCATATACCCGTTCAAAAAATTGCAGAAGCAATAACACCTGAATTGATAGAGAAGAAAGTGAATATTATGTATAGGTCATTAATTCAAGATTTTAACATTTCAAAACCAAAAATTGCGGTGTTAGGTTTGAACCCTCATTGTGGTGATAATGGCGTTATAGGTAATGAAGATGATGAAATTATTAAACCTACATTAGAACGGATACAAGTTAATGGAAAATTAGTTAATGGACCTTATTCGGCTGATAGTTTTTTTGGTTCAGAGGCATATAAAAAATTTGATGGTATTCTAGCAATGTATCACGACCAAGGTTTAGCCCCTTTTAAAACACTATCTTTTGGTAATGGAGTTAATTTCACAGCAGGGTTAAATAAGATAAGAACCTCTCCAGATCATGGTACTGCTTATGAAATTTCAGGAAAAGGTGTGGCTAATCATAATTCTTTTAAGGAAGCCTTGTATTCAGCTATAGCTATTTTTAAGTCTCGTAAAGAATATAATGAGCTGATAGAAAATAAATTAAGGATAAGAAAGTAAATACTATTGAATTAGCAATAATTTTATTACATTTGCACGCTCAAATTTGATGGATTATGAAAAAGAATATGTTTGTAATTCCTTTTAAAGGTCTTAAAGAAGAAAACCATCAATTTGAATTTAAGATAATTAAAGAGTTCTTTGAAGTTTATCAATATGACGATGTTTATGATGCCGATATCAATGTGCATCTAAATTTTAATAAAAAGAGCACCTTATTTGAGCTTGAATTTATCGCTAATGGCTCTATACAAGTTGCTTGTGATTTAACTAATGAGTTGTTTCAACAACCCGTAACATCAAATTTAGATTTAATAGTTAAATTTGGAGACGCATATAATGATGAAGATATAGATGTTTTAATTTTACCTCATGGGGATTATGAAATTGACATTTCTAAATTTATATATGAAATGATAGTACTGGCTTTACCTTCAAAAAGGATACATCCAGGAGTAAAAGATGGTACATTGAAGTCAGATATATTAGATAAATTAAAAGAATTACAACCTAAAACAACAAACAATAATATAAGTTCTGATCCTAGGTGGGATAAATTAAAAGGACTGTTAACAGATAAAGACAAGTAAAATGGCACATCCTAAAAGAAAAATTTCAAAACAAAGAAGAGACAAAAGAAGAACGCATTATAAAGCTACCGTACCTCAAATTGCAAAAGACCCAACTACTGGTGAAGCACATTTGTATCATAGAGCACATTGGCATGAAGGTAAATTATATTACCGTGGTCAAATTGTAATTGATAGTGTTGAAAGTGTAGCGTAAATAAATTTTAAAAAACATGAAAAAAACCCTCATTTTGAGGGTTTTTTTCATGTTTTTTGGTTAAAAATGACTAAAAACACATTTTTTTGGTTAAAATCGAAATAAAATTTACTACTTTTGATATTGCTATGATCAAATAAAATATCTATTAAAAGATACTATATGATTAAAATTACTGCTGCTATTACAGCTGTTGGAAAATATGTTCCAGACCACGTATTAACCAACGAAATGTTGGAGAAAATGGTGGAAACCAATGATGAATGGATAGTTTCTCGTACGGGAATTAAAGAACGTAGAATTTTAAAAGAACCAGGAAAAGGCACTTCTTTTTTAGCAATTAAAGCTGCAGAAAATCTAATTGCTAAAACAAAATTAGACCCCAAAAATATAGAATTAGTCATAGTTGCAACAGCAACACAAGATATGCAAGCCGCATCAACAGCAGCTTTTGTAGCCTCGCAAATTGGAGCTACAGAAGCTTTTGCATTTGATTTAGATTCAGCTTGTTCTAGTTTTTTGTACGGAATGTCAGCTGCTGCAAGATATATTGAATCTGGAAAATATAAAAAAGTGTTATTGATAGGTGCAGACATGTGTTCTTCAATGATAGACTATACGGATAGAGTTACCTGTATTATTTTCGGCGATGGAGCAGGAGCAGTCTTATTTGAACCAAATACTGAAGGCTTAGGTTTGCAAGATGAATATCTGCGTACTGATGGTAATGGAAGAGAGTTTTTGAAAGTAGCTGCTGGTGGGTCATTATCAAGACCATCTATTGAAACTGTTAATAATCGACAACATTTTATTAGACAAGAAGGAAGGACGGTATTTAAATTTGCGGTTTCTAATATGGCAGATGCTAGTGAGAAAATATTAAAAAGAAATAATTTAACAAATGAAGATGTTACATGGTTGGCACCACATCAAGCAAATAAAAGAATAATTGAAGCTACAGCAAATAGAATGAACTTAGATATGAATAAGGTGATGATGAATATTCATAAATATGGCAATACAACATCTGCCACATTACCATTATTAATAAGTGACTATGAAGATCAACTCAAAAAAGGAGATACAATAATTTTTGCAGCATTTGGTGGTGGCTTTTCTTGGGGAGCAATCTACTTAAAATGGGCATACAATCAACAATAAATTAACCTAATAAAATCTAAATAAAATGGATTTAAAAGATATACAAAACCTAATTAAATTCGTTTCTAAGTCTGGAGCAAGTGAAGTAAAATTAGAAATGGAAGATGTAAAAATCACTATTAGAACAGGTTCTGCCAAAACAGAGACAACTACTATTGTTCAACAGGCTCCTATTGCATCAGTGCCTGTTGTGGCTCCGCAAGAGATTGTGCCAGTAAAAGAGACCGTAAAAGAAGCTTCAGAAGAAGCTTCAAAATATGTGACTATAAAATCACCAATTATTGGAACTTTCTACAGAAGATCTTCTCCTGATAAACCATTATTTGTTGAGGTAGGGAGTACTATAAATGTAGATGATACAGTTTGTATTATTGAAGCAATGAAACTTTTTAATGAAATTGAATCTGAAATTTCAGGTAAAATTGTTAAAATTTTAGTTGAAGATGCTACTCCAGTAGAGTTTGATCAGCCATTGTTTTTAGTTGATCCGTCATAATTTCATTCATTTAAAATAGAGAAATTATGTTTAAAAAAATACTTATAGCCAATAGAGGCGAGATAGCACTTCGTGTGATTCGTACCTGTAAAGAAATGGGCATTAAAACGGTAGCAGTTTATTCAACTGCAGATGCTGAAAGCTTACATGTGCGTTTTGCTGATGAAGCAGTTTGTATTGGACCACCAGCAAGTAGCGAATCGTATCTTAAAATTTCTAGTATAATGGCTGCTGCAGAAATTACCAATGCAGATGCCATCCATCCTGGATATGGTTTTTTATCAGAGAGCTCAAAATTTTCTAAAATATGTGCTGAGCATAATATCAAATTTATTGGTGCTTCACCAGAAATGATAGATAGAATGGGAGATAAAGCTTCCGCAAAAAAAACCATGAAAGAGGCAGGAGTACCATGTGTCCCTGGTAGTGATGGTATTATAGAAGACTTTAAATCTTGTCAAAAAATAGCTAAAAAAACGGGTTATCCTGTGATGCTAAAAGCAACTGCAGGTGGTGGTGGTAAAGGAATGCGTGCTGTATGGAAAGAAGAAAATTTAAAAGATATGTGGGATGGAGCTCGTCAAGAAGCCAAAGCATCTTTTGATAATGATGCCATGTATATGGAGAAACTTATTGAAGAGCCACGTCATATAGAAATACAAATTATAGGAGATTCTTATGGTAAAGCATGCCATTTGTCAGAAAGAGATTGTTCAGTTCAAAGACGACATCAAAAATTGACAGAAGAAACACCTTCTCCTTTTATGACAAATCCGTTACGTAAAAAAATGGGAGATGC
>DOIV01000292.1:0-2283 GCA_003511845.1 Flavobacteriaceae bacterium
CACTCAACTTCAAGAAGTTGAGATTGTAGGTAGAAAAGCTAAAACCTATAAAAACGAAGTTTCTTTTACAGCTACAAAAACCGCTACAGCTATTAAAGACATACCACAGGCCGTAAGTTATGTTACCAAGGAAATCTTTGCAGACCAACAAGCATACCGTGTAAATGATATAGTAAAAAATGTAAGTGGGGTCAACCAATACTCTTGGTATGATGATTTCTCTTTTCGTGGCTTTAGATCTGGAGAAACGTATATAAATGGATTAAGAGTAGTTGGTTTATTCGGACCACAGCCTTTATTGGTTAATATAGAAAGAGTTGAGATTTTAAAAGGACCTGCATCTGCAATGTTTGGTAATGCAAGCCCTGGAGGAACCATGAACAGAGTTACTAAAAAACCATTAACCGAAAGCAGAAATTCTATCAACTTTACAACGGGTAGTTTTAATACACTACGAGCTACATTAGATTTTACAGGCCCAATGAATGAAAAAAAGTCTTTATTGTATCGATTGAATATCGGTTATGAAGATTCTAATACTTTTCGTGATTTACAAGCAAACAAAACATATGTGATAGCTCCGTCTATTTCATTTATTCCTACAGAAAAAACAAGAATAAATTTTGATTTAGTAATTCAAAAATTTGATGGAAAACTAGATAGAGGGCAACCTATTTTTGGTGCTACTGCAGGAACACCACTTGACGCACCTAACAATACACCAATTAATTTTGCTATTGGAGCAACTAATGATTATCATAGAAGTAGTGTCAACTACTTTACATTATCATTAAACCATAGGTTTAATGATAAAATATCATTCAACACATCTTATATGAAGTATTTATTTGAAGAAGATTTGTTTGAACATAGAACCTCTAATAAATTTGCCTTAGATGCTAACGGAGACCAGATGCCAACCTTAATGGGAATGCGTATTTCTGCAAGACAACGTGAACAAACAACTGATAATCTTTCTAATTATTTTATTTTTAAATTAGGTAAAAACACAAGTGTTAAACATAAATTATTAGTTGGTTTTGATTATGCACAACAAGTAACTCCAACTGGAGGGTCTAGTATTTGGACAGGAAGTAATGATTATCTAAAATTAGACGGCACTGTAGGGAAATTTAAACCTGCAGATATTGCCGATTTTAAATTAGATGGAGACGGAAATCCGATACCAAATATTCCGCATTTTGATTTAGTAAACCCTGTCTATAGATTGGCTTACCCAAGTGATTATATTTTAGGTAGAAGATCCAGAGAACCTCTAAAATACTATACCACAGGTGTTTATTTACAAGACCAAATAACAATCAATAAATTACAAATTTTATTAGGCGTTAGACATAATAATTATATTGAATATGTAAATTACAAAAAAGATGATGAAAGCACAATAGAATATAACAAGTTTATTCCAAGATTAGGTTTGGTCTATTCGGTTACTGACAATATTAATGTTTATGGTACATATACCGAAAGTTTTGAGCCACAAAGATCTAATAATATGGTAGAATCTAAAGGAGGACCTTTTGACCCTTTAGAAGGTGATATGATAGAATTTGGAGCAAAAGGAGAGTTTTTTAATAAAAAACTTGCAGTTAATATTGCTGCCTATAGTATTACTCAAAAAAATGAATTATTTAAAGACCCTTCAGATTTGCAAAGGTTAATTCAAATAGGAGAGACATCAGCAAAAGGAATTGAACTTGATATCATGGGTAGTATTAGTAAAAATTTTAGTGTTACTGCTAACTATGCCTTTAATGAATCTATTATTGAAAAAACACCTACTGGCACTGGATTTACTGCAGGAGATACAAGACAAAATGCCCCTAAGCATCAAGGTGGTTTTTTTGCAAAATATAAAATCACTAATGGTTTTTTAAACGGTATTAGTTTTAATGCTGGAACTAATTTTGTGTCTGAAAGAAACTCAAATAATGGTCCTGTTCTTAAATTCCCTTCATATACTATTGCAGATTTTGGTGCTAGTTATGAAATTGATAAATTTGCATTAAGATTAACTGTAAATAATGTATTTGATAAAACACATTGGATTGGTGGTTACAACTATGTAAGAATGTTTCCTGGTGCTCCACGAAACTATCTATTAAGTGTTGGGTACACCTTTTAATAAGTGAAAATTAATAAAAAGTTTTTTTTAAAAATCCATAGTTGGATAGGTATTAAGTTAAGCATACTATTTTTTATAGTATGCTTTTCTGGTACGTTAGCAACTTTGAGTCTTGAAATGGACTGGTTGTTTATTCC
>DOIV01000292.1:2664-8916 GCA_003511845.1 Flavobacteriaceae bacterium
AAATTTAATTGTTTCTAATCTTCAAAAGCTATATCCTAATGGTACAATCGGATATTGGAAAAAACATAATGAACCTTATTTATGTGATATTATTTATGTGCAAGATGATAAAAAAAAGGTAACTTATGTATTTGTTAACCAATATACTGGTAAAATACAAGGAAATGCCAATCTAACTTTTCAGCGTTTTTTTAGAGACTTACATTATTTTCTTTTTATTCCTTTTCAGATAGGTAACTTTTTGGTGCTAACCTTTGGTTTTTTACTTTTATTTTCATTAATAACTGCACTAGTATTTTTCAAAAAATGGTGGCGGAAACTATTCATACTACAAACCGGTAAAGGAACATTGGTTTTTTTTAGAAGTTTTCATAGATTAATAGGTTTATGGTCAATACCGTTTACACTACTGTTTTCCATTACAGGCATTTGGTATTTTATAGAGCGAACCAATATAGCGGGAATTGGTAGAGAAGTAAATCCTAGACCTCCAAAAATCACAACGTTTAACACTAAAATAGATAGTACCATTAATTTGAGTTATACTTTAGATTATGATAAGATTGTTGCAATTTCAAAGCAAGAAATTCCCGCACTAAAAAATAAGAGTGTGGGTATAAGCCCTTCGGCTACTTATAAAAATACTATTTATGTTAGAGGAAAGTCAGATGTACCACTGGTAAGACAGCGTGCTAATAGAGTGTATATAAATCCGAATACTTATGAAGTAGTAAAAGTGCAAAATGCAAAAAACATAAGCACTACTATGTGGATTAATGATATTGCCGACCCACTACATTTTGGGAATTGGGGAGGCTTAACAACTAAAATAATATGGTTTATTTTTGGATTAGGTATTTCGTCTTTAGTATTATCAGGAGTTTGGACAGTACTTAAAAGAAAAGCTATAAATAAAAGAAAGAGTAAAACAAAAACCTTAGGTGTTTGGAAATATATCAATTGGGTTATATATGGTGTGATGTTTTACTTTATGTTTTCTAAACTAATCATTAGGTATAAGGCTTCTACAACAGGTATTGTAATTATTAGTTTAGGCTGGCTTATTTTTATTGGTTTGGCATATTATATTTTTGTGTATCGGATAGATAAAGCAGCAAAATAATGTTGCTTAATTTTCATTTATCCTTTTAAAACATTCTTTATCTAAGCAGTCTTCTAATGGATCACATGGAGGATAAATAAAAGTTACTATTTTTTTATTTTGGTCAATAAAAAATTTAAAAGACCTTTCAAAGTTTTCATTAGTTGTTTTTAATTCATCAATATTTGAATACATATCATCTTTAGAATCATCATGAGTGTAAATTTCTGAACTCTTTAGTGTTAATTTATTTTCATTTACACTATATATTCCTATAGCTCTATATCTATAACCAAGTATCTCATTTGTATCATTTTTAATAATAACTGTAGAAACAACAAAAGTTTTATCAGAATTAAAACTATATCGTGATGATTGGCTTAATCTCTCATTATCTATAGTTTCAACATTAGACCAATCACCAATTAATGAGCTAAATTGATCTTCTTCAGAATCATTGGTACAAGAGTTAAAAATAATTAGTAAAGTAAATACAATTGTTAATTTTTTCATTTAAGGTAGTTTTATCTTTTAGATGTTTAATTCATTGAATGGTTGCGTTGCGTAGTCGTTTTTATTCTTTTTTAAAAAAACCTATTTATATTAAGTCTAAATAAAATAATGTTATATCTTTGCATTATTATGTTAAATTTAGAATAAGAAACTAATGTTTAGTAAATATTCACTCCTTTTTATTTTAGTTTTTAGTTTTTTTGGCTACGCTCAAGTAGATAGTACATATATAAAAAAATTGCAGAAACTACAAAAATTTCAGTTGAAAGCTTATGGTGTTGTAAATTACTATAATTTTGATTGGGATACCGACCTTGATAGACGTAATGCATTTGATACAGAACGTTTGAATATTTACTTGTATTATGATTTTACAGATAAAATTCAATTCAAGACAGAAATAGAATTTGAACATGGCGGTACAGGTGTAACTATGGAGCTGGATAAATTTGAAGAGTTTGGAGAGTTTGAAACAGAGCTTGAAGCGGGTGGTGAAGTAAAAATAGACCAATTAAATATCCTTTTTAAATACAAACCATGGCTTAATTTTAGAGCAGGTAGAGTACGATTGTATATAGGTAATGCTTCAAAATTAGATGTTTCGACTGATTATTTTACAGGGCAACGTTCTTCAATGGAAAGTGCTTTATTACCTAACGGTTGGTACGAAAATGGAATTGAGTTATTAGGAGATTTAGGTAAAAATAAAACCTTTAGTTATAAAGCCTATTTAGTAAACGGACTTTCTAGTACTGGCTTTACTTCTGCCAATTGGATAAAAAGAGGGCATCAACAACGATTTGAAACCATTAATGCTGAAAACCTAGCTATTGCGGGTAGGTTTGACTACAATCTGCCTAACAAAGGGTATATCGGTATAAGTGGGTATCATGGAGGGTCAAATAAAAACAGAACTAAGCCTGATAGATTAGAAAATGTAAATGGTGCCGTTTCACTCGCAGATTTTCATTTCAACATGGAACAAAAAAACTGGAAACTAAACGGAATGGTATTGTATGGTAATCTTCAAAATTCTGATAAAATTTCAAGTGCCAATAGAAATCTACCAAATGCTTTAAATGTAAAAAGAACTCCTGTAGCTAAAAATGCGTTGGGTTATTATATTGAAGGAGGCTATGATTTACTCTCATTAAATAAAAAAAGAACAAATAGACAGTTATTTCTTTTCGGAAGATATGATTATTATGATAGTATGTATAAGACAAAAGGTGTAATACTAGACAGCCCTAGATGGGAAAGAAGTGTTATTACTTTTGGTGCAAACTATTTTATAACCCCTCATGTAGTACTCAAAACGCATTATGCAATTAATAGTTTAGGAGCTAACACTGTAGATCGTAACGGAAATTTAATAGGAAATAAAGAACGTACTTTCTTAATAGGAATGGCTTTTGATTTCTCAACTAAATAAATTTTAAACAAAAATAAGTATAACTAAAATTAAAAACAAAATGAAACACTTTAAAACACTTAAATCATTTTTTATGACATTTGCTATGGTAGCAATGCTGATATCATGTGGTGATGATGCTGACGCACCTGCACCTGCAGAAGTAAGTCATAAAGATATTATTACAAATATTACTAGTAATATTATTGTAAAAGCATATAGTGATTTAGCTAGAGAGGCTGAAAATTTACTAGAAAAGACTAAAAAGTTTAAAGAAGCCCCATCTCAAGAATCATTAGACGACGCAAAAGATGCTTGGGTTGCTACAAGAAAACCTTGGGAACAAGCTGAAGGCTTTTTAATTGGCCCTGTTGATACTGGTAGTATTGACCCTGCAATAGATAGCTGGCCTGTAAATGTAGTTGATATGGATGGTTTATTAGCTGATTTAACTAAGCCTACAATTACAGAACAAATTGTTAATCAACAAATTTTTGAAGCAAAAGGCTTTCATTTAATTGAATATTTATTATGGGGCTTAGATGGCAATAGAGAAGCTGACAGTTTCACCACAAGAGAATTAGAATATTTAGTAGCTGCTAGTGAAAACCTAAAGAATAAAACAACTAAACTAAAAGTTGCTTGGGTTGCTGATGGTGGTAATTATCAAGCGAACTTTCTTACAGCTGGTCCAGCCTCATCTGGAAAATATAAATCAGAAAAATCTGCTTTAGAAGATTTAGTATCAGCGTTGATTGTTATAGCTGATGAAGTTGGAAATGGTAAAATTGAGGTTCCACTTAATGGAGATCCAGACACAACTACACCTGCTGGACCTGAACAAGAAGAATCTCGTTTTAGTCATAATTCAAAACTAGATTTTGCAGACAACCTAATAAGTATTCAGAATGTATATCATGGTACTTACTTAAATCATGATGGTAAAGGAATTGCAGATATAGTTAAAGATAAAGATGCTGCATTACACACTAAATTTACTGCAGAAATTATAGCAGCAATTAATGCAATTGAAGCAATTAATGGTACAGGAACATTTACAGATGCTTTAGCAAATGCTAGACCAAGTATTGAAGCTGCTCAAACTGCAGTTAGAACTGTGCAAGCAACATTAGAATCAAAAATTAAACCTTTAATTTCAGGTTTATAATTTAATGATTAGATTAATTTAAAGCTCTCATTAAGATTTAGATATCTAATGAGAGTTTTTTGTTTTTACAAAAAATGAAAAATGCAATAGTAGTAGTAGTAGTAGTAGTATTCACTATCTTTTATTTTCAAAAAGATGATGATTATACTCCTATTATCCCTAACATTAAACAGCGTACATTAGTTGGTGGAGAAACAACAATGTTTGAATCTGGTTTTTTTGCATTTGATAATCCTGCTCCTAATTTAGGTGCTAGAAATTTAGAATTACATTTAGCTGGAGATGCACAATTTGGGGCAGCTTTTGTTACATCACCAGCACCCATAAATTCTGGTTCTGGTCCTCAATTTAACAACACCTCATGTATTAGATGCCACCCTAAAGACGGTAGAACTGCTTTTCCAGATAACATCAATGATGTGAGTGGTTTCTTTTTACGTACAAGTTTACCTGGTACTGATGATTGTAATGGCCCGAAACCAGTTCCTGGTTTTGGTATGCAACTACAAAATCAAGCTAATTATGGTGTAGAGCCTGAAGTTCAATTTGGCGTAACCTATCAAGATATTCCTGTAACTTTTGCTGATGGTACAATTGTTACCTTACGTAAACCTACCTACTATATTGCAGATTCTTACATTCCATTCCCAAGCAATGCTATGCTCTCACCTAGACTAGGCCCTCCTGTTTTTGGTTTGGGTCTATTAGAAGCAATTACCGAACATGACATACTTTCTAGAGAAGATATTAATGATGCTGATGGAGATGGTATTTCAGGTAAAGCAAATTATGTTTGCGACCCTGTAAGTGGCACAACAAAATTAGGTAGATTTGGCTGGAAAGCAAACACACCTTCTGTAATGGTGCAAAATGCAGGTGCTCTACATAATGATATGGGGGTTACCAACCCATTATTCCCTGTAGAATCTAGTTTCGGACAAACAAATGGTGATAATTTAAGTGACGACCCTGAAGAAGATCAAAAATTTCTAGACAATACAAACATATATCTTCTTACACTAGCAGTACCAGCAGCTAGAAACCTAGATGACCCTAAAGTCACTAGAGGTTTTTATTTATTTAGAGATGCTCAGTGTACAGCTTGCCATACGCCTAAACAAGTAACGGGTAACTACCCTGGTATTCCGGCTATTTCCAATCAAACATTTTTTCCTTATACAGATATGTTATTACACGATATGGGTGAGGGATTAGCAGATGGAAGACCAGATTTTTTAGCAGATGGTAATGAATGGAAAACAAGACCTCTTTGGGGTATTGGCTTAACAGACATAGTAAACGGTCATACTGATTTTTTACATGATGGCAGAGCAAGAAATGTAGAAGAAGCTATTTTATGGCATGGTGGTGAGTCAGAAAAATCAAAACAATTTTATGTCAATTTAAATAAAGAAGATAGAGAAGCATTATTGGCTTTTGTTAACGCTATCTAAAATTAATTATAAACAATTTTTAAAACCAAAAACAAATGAAAAATTTAAACAAAGTAATTTTATTTATGGCATTTATTATGCTAGTAACCATTAGTTGTAAAGGCGATAAGAAAGCTGAAACATCCGCAGAACCTGATTCTAAAACTGAAGTGGTTGAAGAAGAAGTGGTAAAGGAAGAACTAACAACAAAAGTAAGTACCGATGGCACACTAGAAATAGCAGGTGATGACGCCATGATGTTCGACAAAAAAGAACTTAAAGTAAAAGCTGGGCAAAAAGTAACACTTACTTTAACCCATGTAGGTAAAATGGGTCTAAACATTATGGGTCATAACTGGGTGTTACTTAAACAAGGTACATATGTTGCAAAATTTGCCGAGAAAGCTATAGAAGCAGGACCGGATAAAGGGTATTTACCAGAAGAAGATAGTATTATTGCAAGCACAAAACTTATAGGTGGTGGAGAAAGTGTAACTATTACCTTTGATGCTCCAGCAGCAGGTACTTACGATTTTATTTGCAGTTTCCCTGGTCATTATGGAATAATGCAAGGTAAATTTATTGTAGAATAAACGTACTAAAAAAATATGGTTCTACTGCGAAT
>DOIV01000146.1:0-9694 GCA_003511845.1 Flavobacteriaceae bacterium
TGTTTACACCAATATTCATGAAGATGAAACTGGTAAACTCTATTTAGAAAAAGACGGTAAAAAGATTTACGAAACCATTTCTAATCCTGATTATACTTTAAGTAACATGAAGGGTAATCCTAAAGGTACTGCAAAAGGTATTGCTTTTAACTTCGGCATTCCAGATTTTAAAGGCACCTTATATTTCGGATTCATTCCTTTTAAAGATTCAAAACATGCATTGCCTGTATATTTTAAAAGACCTTCAACCATCAATAAAGGGAAAACTAACCTTAACATTAAGCAATTGGCAGGAACCTATGATATGATTGATTGGGAAAAGAATAGAAAAGGAACATTGGGTTATAGAGTAGTCAATAAAAAAGGTACTATTCTCTATGATGGTATTGTTTCTTTTAATGTTACCGATAGCGGATTTGAAGTTGCCAATGGTGTTATAGAAGGACCTTTTGTTGATCTAGTAACTACTGAAGGTGTTACCATTTCTTTAGAAACAAATGTACCAACTGCCGCAAAAATTTCTGTAAATGGTAAAGATTATAGTTCTGAAAATGATACTCACCATGAAATACAAATCACAAATTTAGAAGCTGACACTGAATATTCTTACGCGATAACTGTTGGAAACAATACTCAAAATTACAGTTTTAAAACAGCTCCTAAACAAGGTGTTAGAAAGTCATTTACTTTTGCCTATGCGAGTGACTCTAGAAATGGAAAAGGTGGTGGAGAACGAAATGTGTATGGTGCTAATTTTTACATCATGAAAAAAATTATGGCATTAGCTACACAAGAAAACATCAAGTTTATGCAATTTTCAGGTGATTTGATTGATGGTTATTTGTCTAACATTGATGAAATGAATTTGCAGTATGCCAATTGGAAAAGAGCTATTGAACCTTTTGCCCATTACTTTCCTGTTTATATTTCTATGGGAAATCATGAGGCTTTAAGTCGTGTTTTTAAAGGTGAAAAAGAAAAATATGGTACTTCTGTAGATAGATTTCCGTTTGAAACAGAATCAGCAGAAGTAATTTTCGCGAATAACTTTGTAAACCCTACTAATGGCCCACTTAGTGAAGACGGGGCAAGCTATGATCCTAATAAAAACAAAATGGACTTCCCTCCTTATGAAGAGAATGTCTTTTATTATACGTACGATAATGTAGCTGTAGTAGTGATGAACTCCAATTATTTTTACGCTGCTTCTACGAAACAAATTCCACTAACCAGCGGAGGATTACATGCTTATATTATGGATCAGCAACTGGCTTGGGTTACAGAAACTATTGCTAAACTGGAAAATGATACCACGATAGATCATATCTTTATTACGCAACATACTCCGTTTTTCCCAAACGGTGGTCATGTAAGTGATGATATGTGGTATGGAGGTAATAACGAACCAAGATCATGGGTTGCTGGAAAACCACTAGATAAAGGCATCATTGAAAGAAGAGATCAGTTACTAGATTTACTTGTCAATAAAAGTAAAAAGGTTATTGCTATTTTAACTGGAGATGAGCATAATTATGCAAAAACAGAAATAGGACCAGATACTAATATCTACCCTAAAAATTACAAACTAGAAAAAATAAAATTAAGCAGAACCATCTATCAAATTAATAATGGTGCCGCTGGTGCTCCATATTATGCACAAGAGCAAACACCTTGGTCAGATAAAGCAACTGGTTTTACCACACAAAATGCATTGGTATTATTTCATGTTAATGCTGACAGTATAGAAGTAGAAGTTGTAAACCCAGATACTTTAGAGAAATTTGATAGTTACAAACTCAGATAAAAATCTTGAAATTATTTTTTGGGTACTAAAAATTGGTGTTTTTGGCATCTTTTTAGGACATGGTATTTATGCTATTCAAGTCCAACAATCTTGGGTTCCTTTTTTAGAAATTATAGGTTTTTCAAATGAAATTTCACTTAAAATCATGCCTTATATAGGCTACCTAGATATTTTAGTCGCTATTTCTGTACTTATTAAACCATTACGTTTCATCCTAATTTGGGCTGTGTTTTGGGCTTTTCTAACCGCTCTAATGCGACCAATTGCTGGTGGGTCTATTCTAGATTTTATAGAACGAAGTGGAAATTGGGCAACTCCACTTGCGTTGTTGTTATTGCTAAAATGGAAAAAATAAACCACTATAGATTTAAAATCTTTAGTTTTAACAAAAGAATAAAACTCTTTTTAAAAGTTAGTGTGTCATTCCGAATGAGGTACGAAGAGGAATCTCATTATTGTAAGATTTCCTGTCTGCCGAACAGGCAGGCTCGTCACTCGTTCCTAGCTCTGTCGAAATGACAAGATACTTTTGAAAGTTTATAGAAACTAAAGTAACTGCAATGAAATTGCAAGGTTTTAACCTTCAACTTTATATTAAATTTCACAACATCTTTAACATTGTTTTACTCTTCGCTACAGTTTCTTCCCATTCCTTTTCAGGATTACTATCCTTAGTAATACCACCACCAATATAAATTACAATAGATTTTTTCAATACTTGCATGCATCTTAAATTGACAAACAAACTGGATGTAGCCACCATATTTATTTCCCCAAAAAAACCAGTATAAAACTCACGATTATAATACTCATTATTGAGAATAAAAGTTTTAGCTTCCTGCTGAGGAAATCCGCAAACTGCAGGGGTAGGGTGCAATAACGTTATCAATCCCTTTAATAAAAATTGTTGAGACAAACTACCTGAAATGCTAGTACACAAATGCACCAAACTACCTGCTTTAATAGTTTTTACATCAGATACCGTGAGTTTACCTTTTAATTTTTCGACAATATAGTCAGTAACAAATTGTTGCTCTTGTAGTTCTTTTGTTTGCCAATCTACAACTAAACTTCCCTTATAAGCTTGTGTTCCTGCCAAAGCCATTGTTGAAAATTTATTTTCTTTTACTTTCAAAAGCGTTTCTGGTGTTGCACCTAACCAAAGCCCTACTTTAGGGTGAAACCAAACATAAACCATTGCATTTTTATAGGTCAATAATAACTTTTTAAAAACTTTAAGTAGCTCAAAAACATCTTTATCAACCTCTAATTTTCTAGACAATACTACTTTTTTGTTTTTAGTAGTTTTTAGAAAATCAATTCCTCTTTGCACCAAATCAATATGGTTTATTTTTTCTTCTTCAGAAATAAATATTGACACATCTTCCTTAGATTCATTTGAGGCGTTTTCATCAGAAAAATGACTTATAATTATCTTTGACTTATCTAGTGGAAATAAAATTGGATGTTTAGTATCATCAAATGGTGCAAAGACAAAACCAGATTCTTTATAAGTTTCAGCATGATAAATTTCATCATTCTTTTGAAAAAAACCTTTAATTTCATCACTTTTTGGATGTCGATATGCGACAAAGGGTAAAGCTACTTTTAAAGCTATTTCTATCTTATTAAAAATATTCACAACTTAAGATTTTGTCAATACAATTACTGTCAACTTACATATTGAAATCAATTTACCTTGCTCATCAACAATTCTGACTTCCCACAATTGTGTTGTTCTCCCTTTATGTATAGGCTTTGCGGTTGCAGTTACCAAACCTGCTCTAATACCTCTGACATGGTTTGCTGTAATTTCTAATCCACGAATTTCTTGTTTATTGGTGTCTATAGAAAAATGAGCCGCTGTACTGCCTACACTTTCTGCCAAAGCAACAGAAGCCCCACCGTGTAACAAACCAGCAGGTTGATGTACTTTTTCATTTACAGGCATGATTGCCACCAGATAATCTTCATCTATATCTGTATACTTAATGTCCAAAGTTTCCATCAAGGTATTTTTAGTACGGCTATTTAATTTTTTTAAAATTTCTTCTTTACTCAACATTAATTTTCTATTTGTGGTAAAAGTAATCAAAACTTTGCAAATTATTTGACGTAAAACCATAACTTTGCCGAAGATTTAAGATACCATATGATTTATAAAATTAGATTGATATTAGATACTAAAGAAGATGTTTTTAGAGACATTGTTATCGGTTTTAATGATAATTTAGAAGACCTACATAATACTATCACCAATGCTTTTGGATTTGAAGGGAATGAGATGGCTGCATTTTATTTGACTGATAATGATTGGAATCAAGGTGAGGAAATTCCTCTTTTTGACATGGAAGATACTGGAGGTGCTATGTCAATGCAAAATTTTAAGATAAAAGATGTACTACCTGATGTAGAAAGTAAACTCATCTATGTTTACGATTTCTTTTCTATGTGGACATTTTATGTAGAGCTGATGGCTATTGAAGAAAACACTAGTCAGTTTGAATTACCCAGTTTATTATTTTCTGTTGGTTCTGTACCTGAAGTAGCTCCTGAAAAAGAATTTAAAAGTGAAAGTTTAGACGATGGATATGACGATTTTGACAATTATGACGATTTTGACTTTGATGACATGATCAATTAAAACTTTTACATCCTTTTAGGTAAAAAAAAGTTCCTATACAAACTACTTCTCCAAATAATTGCGAGGTGATTTTCAATTAAATAAAGTTTTAACAAAAAAATACAGCCTTTTTATGTTACAAATCACGATATTGATCGTCATATTAAAACAATAACCAAAACAATTCTATTCTTGGAAACAATTTTATCCCTCAAAAATTTAGACAAAAAATACGGAGCGGTTCATGCTGTAAACAACCTTTCTTTTGACATTCAAAAAGGAAATGTATATGGTATTTTAGGCCCAAACGGAAGTGGTAAATCTACCACTTTAGGCATTATCTTAAATGTCGTCAATAAAACTTCTGGTGAATTCAGTTGGTTTAATGGTAGTGTTTCTACCCATCAAGCCTTAAAAAAGGTAGGAGCAATTATTGAGCGTCCTAATTTTTATCCTTATATGACCGCAACTCAAAATTTAAAATTGATTTGTAAAATAAAAGAAGTGTCTTATGCTAATATTGACGAGAAATTAAAAACGGTCAATTTATATGAACGTAGAGATGATAAATTCAGAACCTATTCTTTAGGAATGAAGCAACGTTTAGCCATTGCCTCTGCCCTACTTAATAATCCTGAAATATTAATTTTAGATGAACCCACTAATGGGTTAGACCCTCAAGGAATTCATGAAATTAGAAAAATAATTAAAGACATTGCTGCTAAAGGCACCACTATTTTATTGGCTTCGCATCTATTAGATGAAGTCGAAAAAGTGTGTTCGCATGTAGTCATTATCCGTAAAGGAAAAAAACTCTATTCAGGCAGGGTTGATGAAATGACCGCTTCTAAAGGTCTTTTTGAATTAAAAACTGAAAGTCAACTTGATATATTGAAAGATTTACTCAATAAACACACTGCATTTAGTTCTGTAACTCAAGAAGATGACAAACTGATTGCAAAATTACAAGAAGAAATGACAGCAACCGATTTGAATGCTTATTTATTTAAAAACGGAATTACACTTTCTCATTTGGTAAAACGTATGCCAAGCTTAGAACAACAATTCTTAACATTAACCAACAACAACTAAATCTATGCTACGCCTTTTAAATATAGAATTCCACAAACTAAAATATAATAGATCCAGTAAGATTTTGTCTATTATCTATTTTGTATTACTCACATCAATCGCATTAATAGCGGCTATTAAATTTGATTTCGGGTTCTTCAAGTTCCATTTGGCTGAACAAGGTATTTTTAACTTTCCATACATCTGGCATTTTAATACCTTTATGGCATCCATTTTTAAGTTCTTTTTACTTTTAGTTATAGTATCTATGATGGCCAATGAATATAGCAATAAGACCTTAAAGCAAAATTTGATTGATGGACTCAGCAAAAAAGAATTTATTCTTTCAAAATTCTATACTGTAATAGTTTTCGCTGCAATTTCTACATTCTTTGTGTTTTCAGTATCACTAATTTTAGGGTTGATTTATTCAGATTACAATGAAGTCTCCATTATTTTTACCGATTTAGAATATTTATTAGCTTTCTTTATCAAACTTGTCGGTTTTTTCTCTTTTGGGTTATTTATGGGGATATTGATAAAACGTTCTGCTTTTGCAGTTGGTGCAATATTAGTGTGGCTATTTATTGAAAATATTTTTAAGGGCTTCTTATTCTGGACTTTTAATAAAGAAACTTTCGAATCAAATGTGGTAAATAGTGACTCTTTATCTCCAATTGGAGTTAATGATATTATGCAATTCTTACCTATGGAAGCCATGGCTAACCTAATCAAACAACCCTTTACACGTTTAAGTGCTGTACAAAGTGCATCTAAACAATTAGGTGCAAATTTGTCTAATGATTTTGCTGTACATTGGTCTCAATTACTTATAGTAATAGTCTGGTCCTTTATATTTATTTACCTTTCTTATGCATTATTAAAGAAAAGAGATTTGTAATAAATTACTTTCCGTCCTAAAACATATTGTAAAAAGTAAACTTTAAAACATCAGCCTCCTTCCCTTTAAAAGGAAAGGAATTTAAAATTCTAATCTTGGTCTGTTTTTCTTAACACCGCCTTCTGCCGCCCATTTACAGGATAAGTATTTACTTCAGGAATGTCTTCTTCGCCTTGTTTGGTGTTTCCTGTAGTGCTGACAGAATCAGCCTTACCAGCAATAATTTCAAAAGTTAAAGTACCATCTTTATTCTTGATATATGTTGCAATAATATAACTTGACATCACCTTAAAAAAACTGGTAAACACATTTTTATTATGTAGATATGCATCAATTAGAATAGAATTATTTTCATCAATTTGAAAATATCCTTTCTCTCTATCAATCACAACCAAGTTATATGCTCTAACATCCTTCTTGCCATTCATATCATAAGTAATTGTCCAATCAAAAATAGAATCTTTAGATGTTTTTACAATATCTAGATACATCTTAACATTCATTTTCACGGAATCTACTCCGTAAATCTTTAAATCTCCTTTATAATTCCCTATCCAACTCTCAGGAAAAGAATTTTGTGCAAAAGATGTGGCACACAACAATAGTAAAAGGAAACTAATTTTAAATTACATAAGATTTTAATTTAAGTCATTGCAAATATATTCTATTCACAAAAAAAAAGAGCATTGTACATGAAACAATACTCTTTATTTTAAACTAACTAACTCAAATAATACTGCAAAGATACTTCACAAATAACAACTATATGTTAAATTAATATTAAACAAATTGTTATTTATGTTAATTATTGTTAATATTTTAAGAAAAATAGTATTAAAAACCTATTTCTATGATGCTAAATAATAGTTCATTATTTTTGTAGTCTCAATTTAACATAAAATGCAATTCAAACTTCAATCTGATTTTAAACCTACTGGCGATCAACCTCAAGCTATCAAGCAAATTAGTGAGGCTATTATAGCCGGTGAAACTTACCAAACTTTATTGGGTGTTACAGGTTCTGGCAAAACATTTACCGTAGCAAATGTGATTGAAAAAGTTCAAAGACCAACTTTAATTTTAGCCCATAACAAAACGTTGGCAGCACAATTGTATTCTGAATTCAAGCATTTTTTTCCTGAAAATGCTGTAGAGTATTTTGTATCGTATTATGATTATTACCAACCCGAAGCTTATATCCCTTCAAGTGGTTTGTATATTGAAAAAGACTTATCTATCAACGAAGATATTGAACGCTTACGACTAAGCACAACCTCTTCCCTACTCTCTGGCAGAAGAGATGTTTTGGTAGTTGCTTCCGTTTCTTGTTTGTATGGAATTGGAAATCCTGTTGAGTTTAAAAAGAATGTCATTCATATTGAAGTAGATCAAAAAATACCCAGAACAAAATTTTTACATCGCTTAGTAACAAGTTTATATTCTAGAACCGAATTTGAAGTTAAAAGTGGTACATTTAAAGTGAAAGGAGATACGATTACAGTTTTTCCTTCGTATGGAGATCACGGATATCGCATTCATTTTTTTGGAGATGAAATTGAAGAAATTGAAAGTTTTGATATCGTCAGTAATCAAATTATTGAAAAGTTTGAAAAATTAACCATTTACCCTGCCAATCTGTTTGTAACCTCGCCAGATGTATTGCAAAATGCTATCCATATGATACAGGAAGATATGGTAAAACAAGTTGATTATTTTAAAGAAATCGGCAAACATTTAGAAGCAAAACGTTTGAAAGAACGGACAGAATTTGACTTAGAGATGATTCGTGAATTAGGCTATTGTAGTGGTATTGAGAATTATTCCCGCTATTTAGATTGTAGAGAACCAGGTACTCGTCCTTTTTGTTTACTAGATTATTTTCCTGATGATTATTTAATGGTGGTTGATGAAAGTCACGTTACCATACCGCAAACTCATGCCATGTACGGAGGCGACAGATCACGTAAAGAAAATTTAGTGGAATACGGATTCCGACTACCCGCAGCAATGGACAACCGTCCGTTAAAATTTGAGGAACTAGAAGCCATTCAAAATCAAGTGATTTATGTGAGTGCCACCCCAGCCGATTATGAATTGCAAAAAACCGAAGGTGTTTTTGTAGAACAAGTTATTAGACCAACGGGATTATTAGATCCGATTATAGAAGTAAGACCCAGTTTAAATCAGATTGATGACTTAATTGAAGAGATACAAATACGTGTAGAAAAAGATGAACGTACCTTGGTAACGACATTAACCAAACGTATGGCAGAAGAATTAACAAAATACCTAAGTAGAATTCAGATTAGATGTCGTTATATTCATAGTGATGTTGACACATTAGAGCGTGTTGAAATCATGCAAGACCTCCGTAAAGGATTATTTGATGTGCTCATTGGTGTAAACCTATTACGTGAAGGCTTAGATTTACCAGAAGTATCATTAGTTGCCATTTTAGACGCTGATAAAGAAGGTTTTTTACGTAGCCATCGTTCGTTAACACAAACTATTGGGAGAGCAGCACGAAATATTAATGGGAGAGCGATTCTGTATGCCGATAAAATAACCAAAAGCATGCAGTTGACTATTGATGAAACTGATAGAAGGCGTGAAAAACAAATTGCTTACAATACCAAACATAACATCACGCCTAAACAGATTCAAAAAAGTATTGATAGTAGTTTGACAAAGAGTAATATTTCTTCATTTCATTATGATAGTGCTGTTGCTAAAGCTGCCGAAGAAGATTTGGAATACCTACCCAAGCCTGAGATTGAAAAACGGATTAGAACTGCTCAAAAACATATGGAACAAGCTGCTAAAGCCTTAGATTTTATTGTAGCAGCTCAATTGCGTGATCAGATTAAAGTGCTGAAGGAGCAGTTGTAGTTTCTGACTAGCCTTGTCTTTCTCAATAAAAATAACTAGTTTCGTTCCTGCCCGTCCGAAAGGCGGGTATCATAGAAAATAAATCATGAAAACAGCAACCGTAAGCCAACTTAAAAATGAGCTAAAATACCAGTCGCAAGAAGAACTGCTAGAACTCTGTTTACAGCTGTCAAAATTTAAAAAAGAGAATAAAGAACTACTGACTTACCTCCTATTTGAAGCTGACGACGAAGATGCATTCATACAGGGTGTAAAAGAAGAAACTTCTGAACTATTCGGTCAAATTAATACTTCTAGTTATTTTTATATCAAAAAGAGTGTTCGTAAAATTTTACGAATTATCAAAAAATACATTCGCTATTCAAAAAAGAAAGAAACAGAAGTAGAATTACTATTGCATTTCTGT
>DOIV01000146.1:10081-12546 GCA_003511845.1 Flavobacteriaceae bacterium
AATATTTATGATAGGCAAAATATTTTGATTAAAAAAGCTATCTCAACATTACATGAAGATTTACAATACGATTACAATCTTGAATTGGAAGAGTTGTAAATAATAATAATTATATTCGCTATCTAAAATTAAATTCATAAAAAACACCAACTATAAAACCATTCCAACTCATTATTTTAGCATTACTAATTTTAGGCTGTCAAACAAAAAAAGAAAAACCTCAACAAGTAGCCGACAAACAAGAAAACAAAAGCACAACTTCCTTTTTTGTAGGAACCTATACTGATACACTAAGCAAAGGGATTTATTCTTATTCATTAGTTGATGATGGTAAACTAGAAAAAATTGAATTGGCTGCAACTTCCGTAAGCCCTTCCTTCTTAACCAAAAGTACAGATAGTAAATACTTATTAGCTGTTAATGAAACCGATAACAATAATGGTAATGGTACAGTAGAGTCTTACAGTATAAATGGAGATAGTCTAAAATTTATTAGTAGAAGTTCTTCTGGCGGTGCTCATCCTTGTTTTATAACTATAAATAAAAACGGAAATGTATTGGTTGCCAATTATACTGGTGGAAATGTAGGACTGTTACAACTTAATTCAAATGGCAAATTGTCAGATTTATTAGATGTACAACAACATACAGGTAAAGGCATAAAAAAACAGCAAAATGCTCCACATGCTCACTCAGTTTGGTTTGATTCAGATAATGAGCGTATTATTTCTATTGATTTAGGCACGAATGAATTGTGGTTTTCCAAGCTAGATTCATCACAACAAAAATTAGAGTTTACATATCCAAAAAAGTTGAAAATGGATAAAGGTGCTGGCCCAAGACATTTAAGCTTTCACCCAAATGGAAAGTGGGTGTATGTCATCAATGAATTAAATAGCACAGTGAGTCTACTTGAAAAAAACGAAAACAATATTTTAGAAAAAAAAGCTTCTTTTTCTACATTACCTGATGATTATACTGAAGATAGTTTTTGTGCAGATATTCATATTTCATCAGACGGAAAATTTTTATATGCTTCTAATAGAGGCCATAATAGTTTAGCTATATTCAATATAAATTCAAAGAATGGCTCTTTACAATTAACAGCACATCAATCTGTGCATGGTAATTGGCCTAGGAATTTTGCCTTATCACCAAATGAAGATTATATTATTGTAGCCAATCAACTTTCTGGAAACATTGTTTCCTTTAAAAGAGATACAACTACAGGTTTATTAGAATATACAGATGAAATTAAAATAACAGCACCAGTTTGTATTTTATTCTAATCGCAGGACGATAGCCAAAAAACATAGCCTGTTATCAGACAGGTTTGGTTAAATAAATGATTTTAAAATTCACACTCAAATCAAATCATTAGAACAAAAACCCGCCTTACAGTGGGAATTTCTTCTCATTAAAGTTTCTCTTTTATCTTTCGATAAATTTTCACTAGCTATTTTATTTTTTGAAATCGACCAAGAATTTTGCCAATCCTATATCTGTTAATGGGTGTTTTAGTAATCCATCAATGGCACTTAAAGGCCCAGTCATTACATCAGCACCAATTTTAGCACAATCCATTATGTGCATGGTATGACGTACAGAAGCTGCTAATATTTGAGTTTCAAACCCATAATTATCATAAATTAATCTGATCTCTGAAATCAATCCTAAACCATCAGTAGAGATATCATCTAAACGACCAATAAATGGTGACATATAGGTTGCTCCTGCTTTAGCAGCCAATAAAGCTTGCCCTGCAGAAAACACTAAAGTCATGTTAGTTTTAATGCCTTTATTTGAAAAATATTTACAGGCCTTTACTCCATCTTTTATCATAGGTAATTTTACTACAATTTGAGGATTTAATTTCGCCAATACCTCACCTTCTTTCACCATTCCTTCATAATCTGTAGCAATAACTTCAGCACTAACATCGCCATCAACAATTTCGCAAATTGCTTTATAGTGATTTATAATATTTTCGTGACCAGTAATTCCTTCTTTAGCCATCAAGGACGGATTGGTTGTTACTCCATCTAAAACTCCCATTTCTTGGGCTTCTCTAATTTGATCTAAGTTTGCAGTATCTATAAAAAATTTCATGTAGTTATTTGTTTGTTTGGGAAAATATAATATATCTATAAAATTTGCTTATAATGATAACGTTTAACTTATTAACATGTTTTACAAAAATGCAATTTACCTACATTTCAAAATGCTTCATCAGCATTCTTTCATACATTTTATCAGGTAATATTCGCTTCAATACTATGGAGAATTTCTCCATAAACCCTCCTACTTTATAATGTATTCTTGGGTGTTTTGTCAAAATAATTTTATAAACGGCTTCTGCCATTATTTTTGGGGACATTCCTCCTTTAACATGGGCATCCATTAAGGCTAAATTCTCTTTATACTTTTCTTTATAAGCAGAATCTTCAAAAACTGGAGTATGATAT
>DOIV01000035.1 GCA_003511845.1 Flavobacteriaceae bacterium
CAATTTTGTAATCAAATTAATAACCATTAAAAAATTAAAATTATGATTTACGGAATTTCATTAGTATTGTTAAGCATCATAGCGGTGCCGTCATTAATCTTATCAAAAAAACCAAATGCAAAAGAATTGCTAGAAAAAGTAGCACCTTATCAAGGATGGATAGGTGTTGTGTTTTGTTTCTGGGGTATATGGGGAATCATTTCAGCCTTTTTAAATATGAGTTGGTTGACGTCTGTACCAATTTGGTGGATTACCTTATTGGCTGGTAGTATTGTAGAGGCAGGTTTAGGCTTTATGTTAGGTTATGGCTTAATCAGTGAGTATTTGGCTAAAAATGAAGAAGCTAAACAAAAAGCTGAAATGATTAGAGCTAAAATTGCACCTAAACAAGGTCAGTTAGGTATTTTAGGTTTGATTGTTGGTGCATGGATGATTGTTGCATCGTTTATGTGGACAGTATCATAATTAATAAACCATAAAAATTTTAAAGATGAAAAAACTAGCACCTATTGTAGTAATATCTGTATTTATTATAGCCTTAAATGCTTGCAGAACAGATAAAGGAACTGGAGACCCAGTTAAAGAATCTAAAGATGAAGCAATAGAACAGAAAGATTGGAAAACATTAGAGAAGCCTGAATATTCAATTCAATATCCAGAAAGTTGGACTTTAGAAAATTCAGGTGCTGATGGCACAATGTTTACCATAACTTCAACTTTAGTTTCTAATAAAGATTCTATTACTGAAAATATTGATATGAAAATAGATAATTTGCCAGAAGAAGTAACGCTAGAAGAGTTTGCTCAAGATGCGATAACTACGATAGAATCATCAATCTTTACTATTTTGACAAAAGAAAGGGTTAAATCTGATAAAGATGATTACTATAAGTTGATTTTTTCAGGTGACAAAGATGGGGTTGGAGTGAAGATAGAACAGCATTATAGGGTTAAAAATAATAAAGCTTATGTTATAGGATTTATGAGTAGTAAAGTAGATTTTGATAAAGACAAAGTTGTTGCTCAAAGAATATTAAACACATTTAAATTAAAATAAAAAAAATGAGAAATTTAATTGTTACAGTAGTAGTATTAATGACATTAACAATAACTGCTCAAGAAAATTATAAATTACAAAATACTATTGAAATTAATACTTCTGTTGATTTTAAAAGAGAGATTATCTCGTATAGAGCAAAAATTATTATTTCTTTAGATCAAATAAGTTATGGAAATTCTGAGTGTAATACTTTTGAAGATTTAAAACAACGTTATTTTACAAAACTTGAAGCTAAAGGGATTGATACCAATAAATTTAAAGAGAATAAGCTAGAATATTTAGGTATGTATTATCAAAAAGAAGGTACTATATATACCTATGAAACTTCATCGAAAGAAGAAATTTCTAAAATGATGAGTGTGCGGATTAATGGAGTTACAAATTCGTCACTAGAATATCAACTTCGTCTCGATGATCAAGTATATGATAAACTTTTAGAAGAAGCTTTAGTTAAGGCTAAAAACAAGGCGAATAGAATTGCTTTACAAACGAATAGAAAAATAGGGAAAATTGTTAGAATAGAAGATGGCTCGTCAGATGGTGTAAGTCGGGTTTATTATGCACCACAGTCAGAGGTTTTACATTTTAGTATAACTTTTGAGATGTTATAGTAGGTTAGTTGATTTGCTCAATTCATTATGAAAGTAATGGGTTGGGCATTTTGTAAAATTAAACATAAAAAAAGACCACTTTTAAAAATGGTCTTTTAAATTATTTGAATTAGTTTATTTATTAAATATCATCAAAACTTACATCAGTAAAACTGTCTGAAGATTTAGTTTCTGTATCTTCAGTAGCAGTAACTTCACTTGGTTTTTGATAATCTTTTTGGTGACGTTCAGAAATAACTTCTTCACCTTTTTCATTTATAATATAGTCAGTAGCTTTAGCTAGCATTTCATTAAACTCATTAAAATCTTCTTTATACAAATAAATTTTATGTTTTTTATAATGAAAAGAACCATCATCATGAGTGAATTTTTTACTTTCTGTAACAGTTAAATAATAATCTCCCGCTTTTGTAGACCTTACATCGAAAAAGTAAGTTCGTCTTCCAGCTCTTAATACTTGTGAAAAGATCTCTTCTTGTTCTGAATATTCGTAATCGCCCATAATAATCTCAACTTTTTTATTAATTTAAATGAATCAATATCACACAAAACTAAAAAAATAAATGATTTGAACAACACTTTATTTCTTTTCTTTTGTATTGCCTCTTAATTATTCAATTATTTTCTCTATAAGTTGCTGGTTATAAATATTTTGGTAAAACCCTGATTGATTAAATAATTGATCATGTGTACCTTGTTGAATAATATTTCCTTCATCTAACACGATAATTAAATCAGCATTTTTTGCTGAAGAAACTCGGTGTGTTATAATTATAGTAGTTTTTTCTTTGCTTATTGCGTTTAAATTATTGAGGATTATCTCTTCTGTTTCTGTATCGACTGCAGACAAGCAATCATCAAAAATCAATAGTTGCGGCTCTTTGATGATAGCTCTTGCAATAGAAATTCTTTGTTTTTGTCCACCAGAAAGTGTTACACCTCTTTCGCCTACAAATGTTTCATAGGCTTTAGAAAAACCTTCAATATTATTATGTATATGTGCATTTTTTGCAGCAGTTGTAATAATTTGTTTGACAGCTTCTTGATTACCAAACTTGATGTTATTACCAATAGTATCAGAAAATAAAAAAGCTTCTTGTGGTACAAAACCAATACTTTCTCTTAAACTTTGTAAGTTAATTGATGTAATTGGTTTGTTATCGATTAAAATTTCACCTTCCTTTACATCATATAACCTTGCAATAAGATCAGCTATTGTTGACTTTCCTGAACCTGTTTTACCTAATATAGCTAGTGTTTTATTTTTTTCTAAGGTGAAATTCACATTTTTTAAAGCAGTGGTATTAGTATCGTCATAAGTGAAAGATACATTTTTGAATTCAATTTTTCCTTCAATTTCAGATGTTTCATTTACTAAATTCTGTATTTCAGGTTGTATCTTTAAAAACTCATTGATTCTTTTTTGCGA
Source organism: Flavobacteriaceae bacterium (assembly GCA_003511845.1). Taxonomy (GTDB): domain Bacteria; phylum Bacteroidota; class Bacteroidia; order Flavobacteriales; family Flavobacteriaceae; genus Aureibaculum. The sequence goes on from DOIV01000035.1 coordinate 3,101, forward strand.
AGCTTCAGCTTGCTGAATAATAGAAGTTACCCAACCTACAACAGCTACTGGCCAAGTTAACATGTTAACATAAATTATAAATTCGGCAATAACACCAAAACTAATCAATCCATTAATATATCTCAAACCTCCAATATATATTACCAAAATATTACTGAGGCCTATTAATAATACCATTAAAGGAAAAAATAAAGCCTGTAATTTATACAAAGCAATATTCTTTTCTTTACTTTTACTAGCAATGGTGTCAAAATCTTTAAATGTCTGATTTTCAATTCCATAAGCTTTAATAACATTTATTCCTGAGAAATATTCTTGTGTAACTGATGTTAAATTTGATAAGTATTCTAATACAATTCTACTACGTTTGTTAATTTCTCTACTTAAAAAGTAGATTGAAATTGAAAGTATAGGTAAAGGTAAAAGAGTAAACAGTGTAAGAGTTAGGTCAGTCTTTGCCATATAAGAAATTACGATAATAAACAAAGTAATCATATTAATAGAATACATTATTGCAGGCCCAACATACATACGTACTTTACCAACATCTTCACTAATTCTATTCATTAAATCTCCAGTTCGATTCTTTTTATAGAAGTTAATTGATAGTTTTTGATACTGTTCAAAAATTTCATTTTTAAGATCAAATTCTATAAATCGTGACATATTAATAATGGCTTGCCTCATGATGAATGTAAATACTCCAGAAAGTAATACCGCACCAATTATAAATAAGATATTTTTTGAAAGTTCATCTTTTACTAGTTGTAAATCTGTAATTTGATTGGTAGTGTATTTTTCAACAATATTTAAAGAATTCCCTATAAGTCTAGGAGTCACTAGAGAGAGAATTCTAGCAATAATAGTACAAAGTATACCAATAATTAACCGGTATTTATATTTGTAGAAAAATTTATTAATATACCGTAATGCTTTCAATAGATAATTACTGTTTTATAAGATAAAAATTAAGTTTTCTGTTCAAAATAAAATTATATGATATAGTAATTTATATTTTGACACCAAGTTCTAATACATTATATTTGCCTCGTTTTTTAATGCTACGAAGATACAAATTTTAAGTTCTTTCGCTATTCGTTCACAAAAATTTAATTATGTTAAATAGAAGACATATCAGAATAAAAATAATGCAATCTATTTATGCAATGCAACAATCATCTAATGATGATTTAGCTAAAGAAGAAAAATTTTTAAATTATAGTATTTCTAAAATATATGATCTTTATGTTTTAATGCTAAGCTTATTGGTAGAAGTTAAAGATTTGGCAGATAAGCACCAAGAAATATCAAAGAAAAAATATTTAGCTACAAAAGAAGATAAAAATCCAAACAGAAAGTTTATTGAGCATCCTTTTTTTGTAAAGTTAAAAAATAACACTTCATTAACCGACTATATTAAAACTCAAAAGCTCAAAAATTGGAAAGATGATAGTGAGTATGTAAGATTACTATGGGATGCGATTAAAGAAAGCGAAATTTATAGTAATTATATTAATGATACGAAACCTAAATCATCTAAAGAAGAACGGAACTTTATTGTTGAGTTATATAAAAATATAATTGCACCAAGTGATAAATTATTTGACTATTTTGAGAGCCATAACATAACTTGGGTTGATGATATTCCTTTTGTAAATACTTGGATTCTAAAGAATATTAAAAAAATAAATGAGCACACTCTTTTTGATAAAAACTTACTGTATAAGGATGCTGATGATGAGGAGTTTAGTATGGAGTTATTTAGAAAAACAGTATTACATCATCATGAATTTACTGAAGATATTGATGCAAAAACACCAAATTGGGATACAGATAGAATTGCAGATATAGATTTAATTTTAATAAAAATGGCATTGGTAGAATTTATGTGTTTTCCGTCAATACCAACAAGAGTGACTATTAATGAGTATATTGAAATTGCAAAAGATTATTCAACATCAAAGAGTAGTTTTTTTATCAATGGAGTATTAGATAAATTATTAAAAAATTACACATCTTCTAAAAAAATTAAAAAAACAGGAAGAGGTTTGCTGTAAATTTCCTTATTTTTATCCTTTAAAATAATAATTTAAATATGAATAAATTTAATTTAGTAATTGTAATTCTGAGTGCTGTTGTTATTATTTCATGTAAAAAAGAAAATGCAGCTAGTAAAGTAAAAAAAGAGAATGTGGAAGTCGCTAAGCAACGTGATTATAAAATGAACCAAGGTGCTGCTGTAATTACGTTTTCTAAAAGCGAGCATGATTTTGGTGTCATAAATGAAGGAGATATTGTTGAGACAACTTTTGAGTTTAAAAATACAGGTAAAACTGATTTAATTATTAGTAATGCAAAAAGTACCTGTGGCTGTACTATACCTAATTGGCCTAAGGAGCCAATACCAGTAGGAGGAACTGGAGAAATTACTATAAAATTTAATTCAAATAACAAACTTAATAAAATAACAAAAGTAATAATACTAGCAACAAATACAGCTAAAGGAAGTGAATCTGTAATTATTAAAGCAGATGTAATTCCTAAAGTAAAAAGTTAACTTTAAAAGCAATAAAATAATTTTATATGATGATTTTAGCAATAGTTTTACAAGCCGGAGGAGGTATGGGTAATTATTTTTTAATACCAGCAATGTTATTGGTGTTTTATTTCTTTATGATAAGACCACAGATGCAACGGCAAAAAAAAGAAAAGAAGTTTCAATCTGAAATTAAAAAAGGCACAAAAGTAATTACCACTAGTGGTATTCATGGTAAAATAGTTGATATAACAGATGATGCATGTGTTATAGAAACAGGGGCAGGTAAAATTAAATTTGAGCGTTCTGCAATTTCTATGGAGTTAAGTAAGAAATACCTAAGTACAACGCCTAAAAAGTAACTTCAAAGAATCTATAGTAAGGTGAGTTTTATAATAATGAAACTCACTTTTTTTGTTTATATTTAGCAGATAATGATAAAAGGGAGTAAAGTAAACCGTAAAATGAAAAGCACCAAAAACACAAAAATGATTTTAATATTTTTGGGTGTTTCATTTTTATTTTGGATTTTAATTAAATTATCAAAACCATATATAGATACCGTTCCTATTAATGTTGAGTATTTTAATTTACCAAAAGATAAAATGTTACAAGAAGAACCCATAAAATCTATTGATGTTACTCTAAAAACATTTGGTTTTGATTTAATTAAATATCACTTTTTTAAAAGAAAAGTAACAATAGATTTACAGGCTATAAAACGAAAAGAGAACAATGTGTATTTTCAGCTTTCACAAAATTTATTATCGCAACTTTCAACACAATTAATTTCTGACGTTGAAGTATTGGCAATTAAACCAGATACATTGTTTTACATAGTAGGTATGAGTACAACAAAGCATGTAAAAATTGTACCAGATATTGAAATTAAATACCAATCTGGATATAATTTATTTGGAAATTTAAAAATTGAACCTAATGAGGTTTTAATTTCTGGGCCAGAGATTTTAATAGATTCAATACTACAAGTAGTCTCTCAAAAAAAAATAGTTACAGACGTTAATTCTTCATTTAAAATTAATATCCCTTTATTAACTTTAGATGAGTCGTCAAAGGTTAATTATGAAGTACAAGAAGTTACTGTAAGCGGAGTTGTAGAAAAATTCACTGAAGCGAAATTCACCTTACCGTTTAATATTGAAAACTTGCCAGATGGTTATGAAATAAATACTTTTCCTAATAAAGTAGAAATTGTTTTTCAAGTTGGTTTGTCAGATTATAATAAGATAGATATTAATGATTTTAAAATTAGCTGTGATTATCAAAGGTCTGAAAAAGACGGACTCAATTATTTGATACCTAAGGTGGTTTTAAAGCCGTCTTTTGTGTCTGAAATTAAAATAATTCCGAATCAAATAGAATATTTAATAAAAGAATGATTATTGTTGGACTTACAGGAGGTATTGGTAGTGGAAAATCAACAGTAGCTGAATTTTTCAGTAAATTAGATGTGTCAATTTATGTAGCTGATGTTGAGGCAAAAAAAATAATGAATACTTCTAAAAGTATTAGAAAAAGACTAATTAATGAATTTGGTTCTGAAGCTTATACAGAAGATCAGCAATTAAACAGAGCCTACCTAGCAGCTATTGTGTTTAATGATAAAGACAAGTTAGATACAATAAATAGTATTATTCATCCCAAAATAGATAAGCATTTTTCTAAATGGGTACAAAAGCAGAATAGTCCATATGTTATACAAGAAAATGCAATTATTTTTGAGAATAACAATGCTGAAAAATTCGATTATATCATTGCTGTCACCGCTCCAATTGAGGTGAGAATTAAAAGAGTAATTAAAAGAGATTTAACTACAAAAAAGAATGTGATAGCTAGAATGAAAAATCAATGGGATGAAGCTAAAAAAAATAAATTAGCAGATTATGTCATCCATAATACAAACTTGGCAGATACTAAAAAGCAAGTTGAATTTATTCATAAAAAATTACTGAAGCTAATAAAAGAAAAAAAGCTCTTAAATAATTGTTAAATAGTAATTATTTTAGTTAATATTAGTTAAATAAATACCAATACACAATAAGTTAAGTTAATTTTGATAGAATGAGTAAACGTATTTTTGTACTCTTAATTATTTTAATGAGTATTGCACTTATTGGTATTATTTCAGTACAAATTTATTGGATAAACAGTTCAATTGATATTAGAGATAAACAATTTACTAATGATGTGAAATTTGCATTAGCTAATGTTTCTGAAAATATTCAAGAACGAGAAATTAATGAGTACTATAAAAAATACAAGCCCATAATTGATAGTGTATCTCAATTAAATGGTTTACGAAAAAAAGATTTTTATTTTCAGCAAATTGATACAATTAATAATGAAATATTTTCATTTAGACAAAGTATCTTAGAAAGAAATTATAAATCTTCTATTCCATTATTTGAAAATGATTCTTTGACATTTAAAACTTTTTTTGGGGAAAAAGAAAAAGAAATTAAAAAGATAGACATATCACAAAACGATTTTAAAAACAGTACTCCAGAAGAAAGAATATATGAAGTTGGAAGGTTGAGTAGGCTAGAAGCTATTCAGTATGAAAATATATTTAAAGATATAGCTCCAAGGCAACCAATTTATAATCGTATAAGTACTACTGAAATATCATTAAATTTAGATAATGAGCTGAGAGAGAGAGGTATTGATATACGTTTTGAGTTTGGTGTTTTTGGTGACGGATTAGCAACTAAGGTTAAATCATTAAAATTTAATAATAAAAATAAAAACAGTTACTCAGTACCTTTATTTATTGACAATGAAGGGGGGAGTGATTATGAATTGTATGTAAACTTCCCTAAAAAGAACGAGTATATATTAGCTTCAATATCTAATATTTTAATTTTAGGAACTGTTTTTATTTTCATTATTATTTTAGCTTTTGCAAGTGCTATTTATCAATTGATTAAACAAAAACAAATATCAGAGATAAAAACTGACTTTATAAGTAATATGACTCATGAGTTTAAAACACCTATTGCTACAATAAATTTAGCTTTAGATGCTATAAAAAACCCGAAAATAATTAATGATAAAGAAAAGGTTTTACGTTATGTTGAAATGATACGAGAAGAGAACAAAAGGATGCATGGCCAGGTAGAAAATGTATTGCAAATTTCAAGGTTAGAAAAAAATCAGTTAGATTTAAAGAAAGGAGTTGCTGATTTACACGACATAATAAAAGAAGCTATAAATCATATAGATTTAATTGTAAAAGATAATGAGGGTTATATTAATTTACATTTAGAAGCTATACAGAGTGAAGTCATGATTAATGAATTTCATTTTACCAATGTAATTGTAAATATTTTAGATAATGCTGTAAAATATACTAATGAACCTCCTAAAATTAATATTTATACTGAAAATGCAGGTAATTATATTATCCTATCTATTAAAGATCAGGGAATTGGAATGAATAAAAATGTTCAAAAACAAGTTTTTGATAAATTTTATAGAGAACAAAAAATAAATATACATGATGTAAAAGGGCATGGTTTAGGCTTGTCTTATGTCAAAAAAATAGTTGAATACCATCACGGTAATGTTTATGTAGAAAGTGAAAAGGGAAAAGGAAGCACATTCACAATAAAATTACCTTTAATTTAATAATTTAAAATTATGACAAATAGAAGAATATTATTAGTAGAAGATGATCCTAATTTCGGTACCGTATTGAAAGATTATTTAATGTTAAATGATTATTCAGTAACTCTTGCTAAAGATGGTCTAGAGGGGTTAATTATGTTTAAAAATAATGATTATGATATCTGTATTTTAGACGTAATGATGCCTAGAAAAGATGGTTTTTCTTTAGCAAAAGACATTAGATCAATTAATACTGATATACCTATAGTTTTTTTAACGGCAAAAACAATGAAAGAAGATGTTTTAAAAGGGTATGAATCTGGTGCAGATGATTATTTAAATAAGCCATTTGATTCAGAGGTTCTATTATATAAAATTAAAGCAATTTTACAAAGAAAAGCTATTGATGTTAGTGCTGAAGATGAAAAGCATGAATTTCAAATTGGCAAGTTCTTTTTAAATTCAAAATTAAGACATTTATCTTTTGATGGTGGTGAGATTCGTAAGCTTTCTCCTAAAGAAAATAAACTGTTAAAAATGTTAGCAACTCATTTAAATGATTTGATGCCAAGAGAATTGGCACTTACAAAAATATGGAGAGATGATAATTATTTCACATCAAGAAGTATGGATGTCTATATTGCGAAGCTTCGTAAATATTTAAAACCAGATGTAAACGTAGAAATCATCAATATACATGGTGAAGGTTTTAGACTAGTTGTGAATAATTAGTACTTATAATGACTTTTTAGAAAAATAAAAGAGCTATTTCAATAAGGAATAGCTCTTTTAAAATTGATGATAAATTTAAAAATTGGTATTGATAAATGCTCTTAATTTTGTTATTGTGTCAAATAAATTTTCACCTTCCCAGCCATGGCCTTCATTAGCATATAATGTAAATTCATTTGTGACACTCAACTGATCAAGTTTAGTGTGCATATCTTTACCTTGAGATTCAGGGACTAAATTATCAAGACCACCATAAAATAAAATTGTTGGCGGTGCAGAGGCTGTTACCACATGATACGGGCTAACATTTATAAAGAAATCATTATTATTTTGAAAGTTAACTCCAGTAATTTGTTGTATTAATGCAAAGATATATTTAAAGCCTGGTTTAGTTGAATGCACATAAGCATCATCCGTAAAGTTTGTAGGGCCAACGATACTGGCTACCAGATCTATTTCATTATTACTGTCATGTGCATAAGCATACAACATAGATAAATGAGCACCAGCACTAGTACCAATTAATGCATATTGATTAGAAATTTGATATTCTTCTTTTTTCTGTTTTAATGCTGCAATAATACTTTTAATATCATCTATTTGCATTGGAAAAGGGCTATTTCCAATAGAAGCAAGTCTGTAATTAATATTTACAACAGCATAGTCAGGATAACTCTTTTGTAATTCAGTTGCTAATGCATTCATGTCTTTTTTATCACCTTCAATCCACCCGCCACCATGAATTAGAATAAAAACTTTAGTTGAAGTAGTATTTCTATCCTTAGGTAAATAAATATCATATTTTTGTTGTTGATGTTCTCCATACACTACATCTTTAAATTCAGTTTTCTCTAATGGAGTTTCAGTAGAATTATCTTTCTCACAAGAAGTAATACTAATAAATAGAATTGAAATAGATAGGAGGTAAGTTATTTTATTAAACATTTTTTTCATAATTTTATTCTTATTTGTTACCATGGCACAATTTATTAAATTATATAATGAAAATCCTAATCCCAAAGCGATAAGCAAAGTGATTGAGGTACTACGTAAAGGTGGATTAATTATTTACCCTACAGATACGATTTACGGTCTAGGTTGTGATATAACTAACGCTAAAGCTTTAGAGAAAATTGCCCGGATTAAAGGTGTGAAGTTAGCAAAATCAAATTTTTCATTTATATGTAATGATTTAAGCCACCTGTCTGATTATGTAAAACAAATAGATACTCCAATCTATAAAATACTTAAAAGAGCTTTGCCAGGTGCTTACACTTTTATTTTACCAGGTAATAATAAGCTGCCTAAGGCTTTTAAAAACAAAAAAACTGTTGGTATTAGAGTACCTGATAGTAATATTATTAGAGAAATTGTAAAAG
>DOIV01000092.1 GCA_003511845.1 Flavobacteriaceae bacterium
CTTCATCATGATCTCCTTCTTCTGCTTTTGTTGCAGGTGTAATAATTGGCTCGAAAAACTTATCATTCTCATGCATTCCGTCAGGCATTGTTACACCACAAATCATACGCTTCCCTGCTTTATACTCACGTGCTGCATGACCAGAAAGATAACCTCTAATTACCATTTCAATTTTAAATGGTGTACATAAATGACCAACTGCCACATTCGGGTCTGGAGTTGCAATCAACCAATTTGGGACAATATCTTCAGTAGCTTTCATCATTTTAGTAGCTATCTGATTTAATATTTGTCCTTTAAAAGGTATTTGTTTAGGTAAGACCACATCAAATGCAGAAAGTCTATCAGTAGCTATCATTATTAATAATTCATCATTGATATTATAAACCTCTCTAACCTTTCCTCTGTAAACAGATTTTTGATTCGGAAAATTATAATTTGTATTATTTATAGTGTTCATAAATTTATTCTAAAAGCTTTACCGTCACAAAAGAAATTTATATTAAATATCTACTGCAACTGAAAATTGTTAACTCTTTTTATTCCGTTTCTATACTCCTATAAGCCGTAATTATTTCTTTTACTAATCTATGTCTAATTACATCTTTTTCATCAAGATACACCATACTTATTCCTTTAATATCTTTTAATGCTAATAATGACGCTTTCAATCCAGAAATTTGCCTTTTGGGTAAATCAATCTGACCAGGATCACCATTGATAATAAACTTTGCATGCTTACCCATTCTAGTTAAAAACATTTTCATCTGAGCATGTGTTGTGTTTTGTGCCTCATCTAAAATCACAAAAGCATTGTCTAAAGTTCTTCCACGCATAAATGCCAAAGGTGCAATTTGTATCACTTTTGCTTCTATATAAGATTGTAATTTTTCATGTGATATCATGTCTCGTAATGCATCATATAAAGGTTGCATATACGGATCTAACTTATCTTTCAGGTCACCTGGTAAAAACCCTAAATTTTCTCCTGCTTCAACTGCTGGTCTTGTTAAGATAATACGCTTTACATCTTTACTCTTTAATGCTTGTACAGCTAAAGCAACAGCAGTATATGTTTTACCTGTACCTGCAGGGCCAACAGCAAAAAGCATATCGTTTTTTTGCATTTCAGAAACCATTTTACGTTGATTTTCTGTTTGTGGTTTGATTAATTTACCATTAACACCGTGTACAATAATCTGGTCATCTTTTTTTGAGTTTTTAGGTGACTTACCATTTGTTGTCAATAAACGCTCAATACTATTCTCATCTAATTTATTGTATTTATTAAAATAAACAATTAACATCTCTATACGTTTCTCAAACTCATCTAATAAGGCTTTGTCACCAAAAATTTTAATCTTTGTGCCTCTTGCAACAATTTTTATTTTAGGATAATACTTTTTTAACAGCTCAATATTGCTGTTATGAGTACCAAAAAAATCTTTCGGACTAATTTCTGTTAATTCAATAATTCTTTCGTTCAAATTAATTTCTATTTAAGAGTACTCTCTGTTAACTTCCACATAATATCTAACGCTTTTTATCTATTTAAAACGAAAAAAAATATGTAGTTTTGTAAGCAAATTTAACAATTAATTCAGTAATCAATCACTCTCTTTTTCAATATTAATTAACAAATGTCTTTAATAACATTAACAACTGATTTTGGAACCAAAGACCATTTTATAGGTGCTATTAAAGGTGCTGTATATAACGAGCTTAATGATGCAAGAGTTGTTGATATTTCTCATCAAATTTCACCTTTTAACATTACTGAAACCGCATACATTTTAAAAAACGCTTATAAAAATTTTCCAAAAGGTAGTATTCACATTATTGATGTTGACTCTGAATTAAGTATTGAAAACAAGCATATAGCTGTAAAATTAGACGACCATTATTTTATTTGTGCAAATAATGGTATCATGTCAATGATTGCTTCAGAAATTAAACCTGAAAAAATTGTAGAAATAACCATCCACAACACCTTAGAAAGTTCTTCTGCTTTTGTAAAAGTAGCCTGTCATATTGCCCGTGGTGGTACTTTAGAGGTTGTTGGCAAACCTATACAAGACATCAAACAACTAAACGAAGTCTACCCACATATCAATAAAGAAAACAATCAAATAATAGGTAGTGTTATCTATATTGACAATTATGGTAATGTTATTAGTAATATTACAAAAAAATTATTTCAAGACATTGGTAAAGGACGCCCGTTTGAAGTAAAGGCTAGGCATTATACCTTTAAAAAAATTATTAATAAATACAATGAAATTGTCAATTTTGACATTCCGATAGAAAAAAGACAAGTTGATGGTGAAAGATTAGCTCTGTTTAATACTGCTGATTATTTAGAAATTGCTATTTATAAAAGTAATTTAAAATCGGTTGGTGGTGCTTCTACCTTACTGGGATTAGATTATAGAGATTCTATAACTGTTAATTTTTTATAAAATGTTTATAAGAATAGTAAAAATGAATTTCAAAGCTGATAAAACTGATGAATTCTTGAGTATTTTTAACACCAATAAAAAAAAGATTAGAAATAGCAAAGGATGCAGTCATTTAGAGTTGTATAGAGACAAAACAAATCCGTCTATTTTCTTTACCTATAGCTATTGGGACAAAGAACAAGATCTTGAAAACTATAGAAATTCTGAACTTTTTAAGGCAGTTTGGGCTAAGACTAAAGTTTTGTTTAATGATAGACCTGAAGCATGGAGCGTGGATAGAATATGAGTATTCCGTAGCAATAAACTGTAAAAAATAATTAAAAATAAAATTCATGATTGCCATTTTAAAAAAAGAACTCAATTCCTTCTTTGCCTCTCCTATAGGTTATTTGGTGATTGCTGTTTTTTTAATTATCAACGGATTATTCTTATGGGTGTTTAAAGGAGACTTTAACATTCTAAATGCGGGTTTTGCTGATTTGAATAGTTTCTTTTTTATCGTTCCTTGGTTTTTTCTTTTTTTAATTCCAGCAATCACCATGCGTAGTTTTTCTGATGAATTCAGATTAGGTACTATTGAAATTTTAAAAACAAAACCATTAAGTGATACGCAGATTGTATTGGGTAAGTTTTTCGGAGCATTAATCTTAATAATTTTAGCATTAATACCAACGTTAATTTATGTGTTTAGTATTTTAAAGTTGGGTAACCCTACCAATAATTTAGATTTTGGTAGCACTTTAGGATCATATATAGGATTGTTATTCATAGCAGGAGCTTATACCTCTATTGGTTTGTTTACTTCCACATTTTCAAACAATCAAATCGTTGCTTTTATCATTGCAATTATCATTTCCTTTTTTATGTTTTATGGCTTTGAAGCTTTGGCTGATTTAGAGCTTTCTGAAGCCTTAAGAAGTTTTGGGATGTACGACCATTTTAAAAG
>DOIV01000247.1 GCA_003511845.1 Flavobacteriaceae bacterium
CACCTGATGCTCCGCCACCACCGAAACCTCCGCCACCAAAGCCTCCGTCAAAACCACCCCCGCCTGAGCTTCCTCTAAAACCGCCACCTCCGCCGAAACCTCCACGACCAGCATTGCTTAAAATAATGGCTTCTAAAATAGAACCAGCTGTTGAATTTCGTCTTCTACCGCCTCGTCCTCCTCGTCCTTTATTTCTATTGGAAAGAATAATCATTAAAATCACAAAAAACAAAATAATAAACACAATAGGAATCCCTTCACTTTCAGTATTGTGTTGTGGGGAGCCTTGATATTCACCATTAAGCACTTCTATAATTGCAGAAGTTCCTTTATCTAATCCACTATAATAATCTCCTTGTTTAAATTGAGGAGTAATGATATTGGTAATAATTCGTTTTGAAAGAGCATCAGTTAATAAATGTTCAACTCCAAAACCAGTACTAATGGTCATTTTTCGCTCCTTTTCTGCCACTAAAATAAAAACACCATTGTCTTTATCCTTTTGACCTATACCCCATTTTTCAGCCCATTGAGCTGCAAAAAAAGCGATGTCTTCACCATGAATGGTTTTTACAGTAGCCACCACTAGTTGGGTAGAAGTGGTGTCATTATAATTGATCAATTTCTGCTCTAATGCACTTTTCTCATAGCTACTTAGTAAATTAGCTTCATCATATACACTAGTTTGTAATTTAGGTTTTGGAGGTATTTCTGCTTGAGCGAAATTATTAAAACTAAAACCAAACAGAAAAAACCCTATATAGAGTAATTGTAAATATTTAGTTTTATTTTTTAACATTAGATGGTGAACTCAATATAGTTTTGAGCATGCAATATACTAAAAACTAATCTATTTTTGAATTATCAGAAGGTATCAAACATTTTTTAGTCTCCCAACGATGCTGTAAGTTTTCTAAAGGAATAATCTTAGATTGACAATCTAAAAAGTTACCTAAATTGTCTTTTTTCAAAATTCTTAATTTTCCTTGATGAAGTTTATTAAGCAATTGTTGAACTATTGCATTTTTTGATGCTTTTTTATATTGATAACCAACACGCACTCCAACGGCGTTATTAAACAAATCCATATCAGAAGAAGGTTTGTCTGGTAACATTCCGTCTTCTAATTGTCTTTTTTTAAAGGATTGGTAATTTCCTTTTTCATGAGCCTTACCTAAACTTAATGCTGCATTTTTACCTAGTTTTTGTGTCAAACTCGCCATCCAAAAACTATGCTTAAAAGCATCTAGTTGTCCGCCATTATTATCTTTACCAACAACACCTGTAAGAGCCATTGAATCTTTTGTTATTTCAGCTTCTTTAGAGATTTTAAATGCTTTTTTTGCCTTAAACGGATGAAAAAACACCCAAGTCTTTTCAGCTTTAGACACTTTTTTAAAAGACTGACTTAGTTTAGGAGAGCAACTTGTAAATAATATAAGAAGAATAAGTAAAAAGTATTTCATCCAAAAAAAGCATTTATAACTACAAATTTATAACTTTGTTAAGGAATAGAGCTTTATATCTAAACTTATATTAATAAAATACCTATCTATAAACTTCGTTATATAATAAAGCAATACTCTTTACCTAATAAAATAGTGTTTTGATGTTGTTCCTTGAAAAGATAATTTATCTTTATGATTTAGAATTAACCCAATAAGATTACAAAGTATGTCTATTAACCAAAAAAAAACTACTAATATATTATTTGAAATGCAGGCCGTTAAAAGTATAGAAGAACACGCACAACAACTAGCATCACGAACAGAAAAGGAACTTTCAGAAATAAAATCTATAAATTTTCCGACAGGCAATACACTTTTAGAGAAAGAAGAAAGAGTTAAATTGTTAAAAGAGAAAGGAATATTGCTAGATTACATCTCAAAAACAAAACAATTTAATAATCTAGACGCATTAAACGGAAATATTGAAAATTACATAGGTATGGCTCAAATACCTATAGGTGTAGCTGGTCCGATATTAATAAATGGGGTTTATTCTACTGGTGATTATTATGTTCCTTTAGCAACAACAGAAGGCACTTTGGTTGCATCGTATAATAGAGGCATGAAAGCAAGTAGGTTGTCTGGAGGAATCACTTCTGTTTGCCTATCTGAAGGTGTGCAAAGGAGTCCTTTTTTTAAATTTGAAAATTTTCATACTGTTGCCTTATTTATTAAATGGGTACATCAACAAAATGAAATGTTTAATAGCATTGTAAAAAAAACAAGTAACTATGCAGAATTAGAAGAAATTAAAACAAATGTAGAAGGAAATTCGGTAATACTTACTTTTGAATATAAAACTGGAGATGCTTCTGGGCAAAATATGGTAACAATTTGTACAGATAAAATATGCGAGTATATTTTAGAAGAATTTGAAATTAAGCCAATGGAATGGTATATTGAAAGTAATTATTCTGGAGATAAAAAAGCTACTGCCTTGTCCTTTTCAAATGTTAGAGGGAAAAAAGTGGTATCAGAAATTGTTTTAAAACAAGAAATAGTAAAACAAGTTTTAAAAACAACACCAAAAAAAATGGCAAAATATTGGCAGGCATCTACTTTAGCGGTTATTCAGAGTGGTTCAATAGGTGCACAAGGGCATATCGCAAATGCACTTACAGCTTTGTTTATTGCTTGTGGTCAAGATGTTGCAACAGTTTCTGAATCATCAATAGGGATAACCAGAATGGAAGTAAACGATGATGGAGATTTGTATGTTTCATTAACATTGCCATCATTAATGGTAGGAACTGTTGGTGGCGGAACAGCATTACCAACACAAAAAGAATGTTTGCAAATGGTTGATTGTTACGGGGAAAATAAAGCTAAAAAACTTGCAGAGATTGCTTGTTCTGTTGCATTAGCAGGTGAGATTTCAATTGCATCAGCTATGGCTGCAAATCACTTTACTAGAGCTCATAAAACTTTAGGTAGAAAAAAAAAGTAAATTAATAATGCAAGAAGAAAATAAGCTACCCTTTTTCAAACGATTTTTAATTTATCAAAAAGAACGTTTTCCTTTTATTGCACATGGTATAATGATAGCAGCATTTACTTTTTCCGCCATATCTTATTCTAGATTGTGTCGAAATCAAAAAGGTTTTATAGCTTGGTCTGACTTTGTAATTGGTGTTTTTGCTACAATTACTTTATTCTTTCTTGTACGTATTTTTGATGAGTTTAAAGATCAAGAAGATGATGCAAAATATCGAAAATACTTACCTGTTCCAAGAGGTTTAATTAGCTTAAGTGAATTAAAAACTATTGGCTGGATAGTTGGAGTATTACAAATTACAGTAATTTCAATTTTTCAATTAAAAATGCTTTATCTATACGTTATTGTAATAGCATATTTACTATTGATGGCTGTGGAATTTTTTGTTCCCAAATGGCTCAAAAAAAGACAAATACTATATATCACCTCGCATATGATGATTATCCCGCTAATTGATGTTTATTCAAGTGGCTTAGATTGGTTAGTTGATGAGTCTCAACCACATTGGGGGCTCGTTTGGTTCTTTGCAGTTTCGTATATGAATGGATTAGTATTAGAGTTTGGAAGAAAAATAAGAACTCCAGAACAAGAAGAAGAAGGTGTTGTTTCTTATACGGGAATGTATGGAACAAAAGGAGGTGTTTTGATATGGCTATTACTAATGTTTGCTACAATGTTGTTGGCAATTGGGGCCTCACACTATGCAAATTTTTCTTGGCTAGCATTTGTTGTATTTGGCTTTGTATTTCTTTTAAATTCTATACCAGGTTGGTTATTTATTAAACAACCTACAGTTAAGAAAAGTAAGTATATAGAATATGCTTCTGCTTTATGGACGGCTTTGATGTATTTGAGTTTAGGAAGTATTCCTATGTTGAAGAACCTTTTGAATTTTTAACTAGAGGGTTGATAGTTAACAACTATTTAGCATTAATTGTAGATAAATTATAATTATGGATTTAATAATATTATACTTATTTTACATTTGGATAGTACTAATACATGCCTTTTTTATTGGTGTTTCGGCATTTAGCATATGGGGAAAAACATTAATAAAAAAGACTGCATGGAAGGTAATTCTTCTATTAACAATCCCTTTGGTGTTTTTAGAATTTTATTGGATTCCTTTTGTGAAAATTTTAGGCTTTCAACTCTATACAGACAATCCAGAACTTCTCGTATATTTTAATACAGATAGTCAAACCAATTTGGTTGATTTGTTTAAGCTGAGGTGGCTTCATTTATTCGTTTTTTTGATTGGAGGATATATTTCATATCGTATTGGAAAATGGGTGTATTTAAAAACCTTAAGTAATATAAAATGAACATAAAGCAGTTTATTTTAACGGAAACCAAAAGTTTAAATATAGGAGGAAAAGCTTCTAATTTATTTGAACTTGAAAAGCTGAAAATTCCCATTCCGAAATGGGGAGTGATACCTAGTGAATTATTTTTAAGTCAATTAAGTTTAAATATTTCTAATGAAGAAATGATTAATCATATAGAATCACTTAATCTTCCTTTAGATATTTTTAATAGAATAGCTACCTATTTTGGAAAAGATTATAAAACAAAAACCTATGCGGTACGATCTTCTGCTATAGATGAGGATGGTACCGATTTTTCATTTGCAGGGCAGTTCGAAACCTACCTTCATGTGCAAGCACATGAAATAGAAGAAAAAATTAAATTAATCTGGCGTTCTGTCTTATCAGAACACGTAAAACAATATAGAGCAGAAAATAATATCCCAATGCAAATTGGTATGGGGGTGATTATTCAAGAGATGGTTAGTCCTGATGTTTCTGGCGTTGCATTTGGTTCAGACCCAATGAATTTTAATATTAAAAGTAAAATAATTACTGCGGTATATGGTCTAGGCGAGGGTTTAGTGTCAGGCGAGCTAAATGCAGATACTTTTACGGTTGTTGATGGTAAGATACAATCGAAAATAATAAAAAAAGAACATTTATTTATAAGAGACCTTGAAAATGGAGGTATTAAAAAAATAATTGTTGAAATAGAAAAACAAGACAAACCAACATTAAATAAAAGTCAAATTTTAAAACTCTCCAATCTATTAGAGTTACTCAATCATAAATTAAAAACACCTCAAGATATTGAATTTTCCTTTATAAAAGATAAATTATATTTACTGCAAACACGTCCAATTACAAAGAATAAAAACAAAGAGTATATTTTATGGGATAATAGTAATATTATAGAATCGTATCCAGGTATTACCACGCCATTAACTTTTTCGTTTATTATAAAAATGTACGAAATGGTTTATAAACAATTCTCTGGTTTGATGGGGGTAAGTAATAAAGAAATTGAACAGCATAAAGAAGTTTTTTCCAATACATTAGGTCTTGTTAGAGGGCGAGTTTACTACAATTTGCTAAATTGGTATAAAATGCTAGCGATGTTACCAGGCTATTCTATAAATGCAAAATTTATGGAGAATATGATGGGTGTTAAAGAGCGTTTTGAACTTAAAGAAAGTTTTCAAATGAGTAAGGGTCTTGCTCGTTTTCGTTTGTTTTTAATGCTTTTCAAGATGGTGAATTTACAAAGAAAATTACCTAAAGAACGAGAGGTCTTTATTCGAGACTTAAACAAGGTTATTGGTAAGTATAAAACGATAGATTTTAATAAAAAATCAGTGCCAGAAATCATTAAGCTATATAATACCTTTGAGAGCTCATTGCTATTAAAATGGAAAGCACCTTTGATTAATGATTTTTTTGCAATGATTTGGTTTGGAATTTTACAAAAATTAACAAAAAAACACCATCCAGAAAGTAAAAGTATTCATAATAATTTATTACTAGGTAGTAATGATATTATTTCAGTTGAACCGATACATTTAAGTATAGAAATTTCAAATATGGTTCAGCAAGATAAAAAGGCTTACCAGATTTTTAATGACTTGAAGCCTGTGATGATTTGGGAGAAGCTCAATAATGAGAAGTTTAGTGAGATAAAAAAAGCCATAGATAATTATATTGATAAATTTGGAGAAAGGTGTATTGGTGAATTGAAACTGGAAACAGTTTCGTATTCTCAAGAACCATCACTTTTTTTAAAAATAATTAAAGCATATGTTAAACAGGGCATAACTCAAAAAAGCATTCATAACAATACAGAGTCTGAATTACGATATAAAGCTGAAAAAGTAATCTATAATAAATTAAAAAGGCAACCCTTAAAAAAATGGTGGTTTAAATACACTTTAAAAAAGGCGAGAGATTTGGTAAGCAATAGAGAAAACCTAAGGTATGAAAGAACTCGTGGTTTTGGTATGGTTCGAACTATGTTTACAGCTATTGGAGAACAATTACAAGCAAATGGCTTTATTGATGACAAAACAGATGTTTTTTATTTAAAGTTAGAAGAAATTAAGAGTTTAGAACACGATAAATTCACCAAATCATTAAAAACAAGAATCGATAATAGAAAACAAGAATTTAAAGAATACAAACAGCAAAAACACCCACAAGAACGTTTTTTTACCTATGGTTATAATTTTACAGATACTTATATTTACTCTACAGAAAAAATAGAGGAAATAAAAGGAGATTTAAAAGGAATTGGTGCTAGTCCAGGAAAGGTCAAAGCTAAAGTTAAAGTAGTATTAGACCCTAATGATATTGAAAGCCTAAATGGTGATATTTTGGTTACTTCCAGTACAGATCCTGGCTGGGTAACATTATTTCCTACGGCATCGGCAATTATTGTTGAGAGAGGTAGTTTACTGAGTCACTCAGCAATAGTTTCGAGAGAAATGGGAATCCCCTGTATTGTTAGTGTAACAGGGTTGTTACGAACATTAAAAACAGGAGATGAAATAATAATGGACGGAAATACAGGAGAAATTAAAAAAATAACTAAATAATGGCTAAGCAATTAGATACTGTAAATCATAGTTTCATTCGGTATGCAAATTGCTGGGAAGATGCAGACCTGTTAATCGAAGCTTTAGACATACAAGAAAATGATAAAATACTATCTATCGGATCTGCAGGAGATAATAGTTTTTCTTTATTAATTAACAATCCTAAACTTGTTGTTGCTGTTGATATTAATAAAGCTCAATTAAATTTAATAGCATTAAAAAAAGCGGCTATTATTGCTTTAGAATATAATGATTTTTTGCAATTTTTAGGTTTCGAAGATTCAGGTAAAAGAAAAGAATTATTTGAGAAAGTAAAAACTAACCTTCCTGAAAATACTATATCGTTTTGGGAGAAGCGTATAGATGATATAGAGAAAGGAATTATCAATAGCGGAAAATTTGAGCAATATTTTAAAATGTTTAACTCTAAAGTATTACCATTAATACATTCAAAGTCAAGAATAAATAAGCTATTTTCTAAGAAATCAGAACCTAAACAAGTTGATTTCTATATTAATAAATGGAATAATTTTCGTTGGAATTTTTTCTTTAAAATATTCTTCAGCAAATTCATAATGGGAAGATTTGGTAGAGATAAATCATTCTTAAAACAGGTTGATGTTCCTGTTTCTTCTTTTATTTTAAATAAAGCGAAAGCACACTTGAGTGCTGTAAATTGTCAAAATAATTATTTTTTAGAATATATTTTAAAAGGAAGATTTGAACATAATTTACCACATTATGCTAGAAAGGTTAATTTTGAAAAAATCAAGAAAAATATTGATAAATTGGTTACACACCAAGGATTAGTAGACGAAGTGTTTGTTAAATTTCATACTTTTAATAAGTTTAACTTATCAAATATTTTTGAATATATGAATGCTAAAACTTTTGAAAAAGTTACAGAAGGTTTAATTAAAAATGGAGATCCAAACTCAATTTATATATATTGGAATCTTATGGTAAATCGTAGAATGTCTGAAATATCAGATAGATTAATATACAATAATATGTTATCAGAAAAAATGAGTAAAATTGACAAAGGATTTTTCTACTCAAAAATTATTATTGATAAAAAGCATGAATAATAATATTGTACATATAATATACTTGGCTATGGCTTACTTAGTGCTTTTTGTAAGCTCAGAAGTATTATATCATAAATTTAGATTTAAAGCAGAATTTACACGAAAATATGTCCATATAGCTACAGGTGTTCTTTCTTTGTTATTTCCCTTATTATTTGATAATCATTTGTTTGTACTTGGTTTGACATTTAGTTTCTTAATTATTTTATTACTGAGTGTTAAATATGATTTTTTAAAATCTATAAATGAAATAAGTCGGGTTTCTAGAGGTAGTATTTTATACCCTATTATAGTTTATGTTACTTATTTAGTATATCATAATTACAATCAGATGATATTCTATTATATTCCAATATTAATCCTTGCGATATGTGATCCCATAGCAGCTTTTATTGGTAAAATATGGACTAAATTTAGCTATAAAACATTTGGGCAAACAAAAACCCTAACAGGTTCAATAGGCTTTTTTATTGTTGCAATTGTAGTAGGTTTATTGTTGATGTTAAATTTAGAAAGCATCGGAATAGTCAAAGCAATAGTGATAGCTCTAGTTATTGCATTAACCACAACAATAGCTGAAGCTTTAACACATAAAGGTTATGATAATATAGCAATACCATTAACTGCAATTATGGTTTTAATACTATTTAAAAAACTAAATTATATTTAAAATGCAAGGCTATAAAATTATAAAAACACAGCTTAAAGATATTAATTACAAGCTATTTGAGGATATTCCTAAAAAACTTTATAAAAAAGACAGTCAGCGTTTTGTTTTAGGCTTTGAGCCTGTTGAAACTCATTTGGAAGCCTGCTATGTATTGTTAAAAGATAAAGAACCTGTAGGTCGGTTTTCTTTTTACGAAAATTCTGAATTAAAATATAAAGATAAGCCAGCCGCAAGTATAGGCAGTTATGAATGTATCAATGATGCCGAAGCAAGTAAGGCATTACTTAACTACGCAATATCTCTAGCAAAATCTAAAAATTACAAATGGTTATTAGGCCCAATGGAAGGTTCTACTTGGAATAATTATAGGTTTAGTAATCAAAACGATTACCAAAATTTCTTTTTAGAGCCTTATCATCATCTATATTATAATAATCAGTTTGTTGATAATGGTTTTAGTGTAATTTCAAAATATTTTTCTAATTTAGATACAGCACTTTTATTTGATGAAAAAAAAAATATTGAACTTGGAAAATACTTTATAGAAAAAGGGCTTGTACTAAGAAGTTTAGATGTTGATAATTTTGAGGAAGATTTATTTAAAATAGGAGAATTAAGTAATAAGGCTTTTAGTGCTAATTTTCTGTATACACCTATAAAGGTAGATGAGTTTGTTAAAAAGTATAAAAATTTAGGCAATTTATTTAGCCCTAAATTAATTTGGATTGCAGAAGACCAACAGGGAGACATTCAGGCATTTATTTTTGCAGTAGAAGATTATAACGATACATCGGGAAAGACCGTAATTATCAAATCTGTAGCTAGATTAAAATCATCTATTTTTAAAGGAATTGGCAGTTATTTATCAGGAAAAGTAATTCAATTATCTAAAAAAATGGGTTATACTAGAATTATTCATGCATTTATGATAGCTGATAATAATTCAGTGCAAATGTCAGAAGAATATGTTGTCAATACATTTAAACATTATGCTTTATACGGAAAAAAAATATGAATATAATAACGTTATTTCTTGAATCTGCACGTAGATACCCAAAAAAAACAGCAATTATTTCGAAGAAGAAGTCTATTCGTTATGCTAAACTAGAACAAGAGGTGAAAGCTACAGCTTCGTACTTTATATCAAAAGGAATAAAAAAGGGAGATAGAGTCATTGTATTTATCCCTATGAGTATAGATTTATATAGAGTCGTTTTAGCTCTTTTTTATATAGGAGCTACGGCAGTTTTTTTAGATCAATGGATAGATAATAAAAGGTTAGACTTAAGTTGTGAAATTGCAAATAGTAAAGGTTTTATAGGTGTGTTTAAAACAAAATTCTTAATGCTTTTTTCAAAAGAACTAAGAAAAATACCGATTAAGCTGAAATTAAATAAACAGCATAAATTGAAAGTTAATATGGCAATGAACCTTGATGATGTTCCTGCTTTAATTACTTTTACAACAGGGAGTACAGGTGTTCCAAAAGCTGCCGAAAGGTCGCATAGGTTTTTAAAGGAACAGTTTAATGCTCTTTTATATGAAATAAAGCCCAAAGCATCAGATATTGATATGCCTGTTCTTCCTATTGTTCTTTTTATGAACTTAGGTGTAGGCTGTACTTCTGTTATTGCCGATTTTAAAATGACAAAACCTGAGGCAATTAAAGAAATTACAATTGTTAATCAAATAAGAAAATATGCCGTTAATAGAATAATAGCCTCACCTTTTTTTGTGCATAAATTAGCAATATTTCTTATCGATAAAAACACTCAACTAGATACTTTAAAACAAATATTTACTGGAGGTGCTCCGGTATTCCCTAGAGAGGCATCGGTGTATTTAAAAGCATTTCCCAAAACAATTTCTAATATTGTTTATGGCTCTACAGAGGTAGAGCCTATCAGTTCTATTAGAGTTGATAATTTGATTCAAAAAGGGATCCATAGAGGGTTGCCTGTAGGAGAGGTGTTTTATAAAGCAAAAGTAAAAATTATTAAGATATGTAATCATGCTATTGCTCCTTGTAGTTACGAGCAGTTAAATGTATTAGTTGTAACAGATGGTGAAATAGGTGAAATTATTGTTTCAGGCCCGCATGTATTAGAAAAATATTTTGAAAACGAACAAGTTTTTAAAGATAATAAAGTTGTTGTTGAGGGTGAAATATGGCATAGAACAGGAGATAGTGGATATCTAAATAAAAATGAATTATTTCTTACTGGAAGATGCAAACAGCTTATTTATAACGACGCTAAGCTATTATCGCCATTTATTATAGAGAATAAATTACAATTGATTGATGGTGTTACACTGGGAACTTTAATAAAAAATAAAGATACGCTTATTTTGATAGTAGAATCGATTTTGTCTGTATCTGAATTGAAATCTAAAATTATTGATATTCCATATGATGAAATTAAAATATTAAGTAAAATACCTAGAGATCCGCGGCATAATTCTAAAATTGATTATAATAGTTTAGTGCTTTAATCCGCATTATGTATTAACTTTGTTTGCTAATACCACTAATCTATGAAATATCTCCCTATCAATAATAATCTCTTTATAAAAAATAGAAAAAAATTTATAGCTCTAATGAAACCTAAGAGCTTAGCAGTATTCAATTCTAATGATACCTACCCAATAAGTGCAGATAGCACCATGCCTTTTGAGCAGCACAGAGATATATTTTATTTAAGTGGTGTAGATCAAGAAGAGAGTATTTTGGTGTTATTTCCTGACTGCCCAAAAGCACAGCATCGTGAAATTTTATTTTTAAAAGAAACCAATGAACATATTGCGGTTTGGGAAGGTGAAAAACTAACTAAAGAGGCTGCTTTAAAAACTAGTGGTGTCAAAACAGTGTATTGGTTGCAAGACTTAGACAAGATTATGTTTGAAATCATGACGCAATGTGATACAGTTTATATTAACACCAATGAACATTACAGAGCCAATGTTGAAACAGAAACCAGAGAAGATCGCTTTACTAAATGGTTGAAAAATAAATACCCTGCACATGCGGTAGCTAAGAGTAATCCGATATTACAACGTTTACGCTCTGTTAAAGAACAGGAAGAATTAGATTTAATTCAAACCGCTTGTGATATTACTGAAAAAGGATTCAGAAGAATTTTAGGCTTTGTAAAACCCAATGTATGGGAATATGAAATTGAAGCCGAGTTTATGCATGAATTTTTAAGAAATCGCTCTAAGAAATTTGCTTATACACCCATTGTGGCTTCGGGTGCAAATGCCAATGTATTGCATTATATTGAGAACAATCAACAATGTAAATCTGGTGAATTAATTTTATTAGATGTTGGTGCAGAATATGCAAACTACTCATCTGATATGACTAGAACCATACCTGTTTCTGGCAAATTCACCAAACGTCAAAAAGAAGTGTATAATGCTGTATTGCATGTAAAAAACGAAGCGACAAAAATGCTAGTACCAGGTACAGATTGGGCTACATATCATATAGAAGTGGGTAAAATGATGACCTCAGAATTATCAGGTTTAGGTTTACTCAGTAAAGCAGATATTCAAAATGAAGATAAAGATTGGCCTGCCTATAAAAAATATTTTATGCATGGTACATCGCACCACATGGGTTTAG
>DOIV01000251.1 GCA_003511845.1 Flavobacteriaceae bacterium
ATGAGTTGAATTCAGCATTAATAAAAAGCACTATATTGACGAATTATGAAACAAGAAATTTTAGACATATTAAAACGCTACAATTCCAATAAAACTAGATTGATGGATATATTATGGAATGTTCATAATATATATGGTTATATTCCTGATGAAGCACTCACAATTCTTTCTAAAGGGTTAAATATGTCTAAAATTGATATTTCTGAAACAGCTTCTTTTTATCATTTTTTTCACGACAAACCATCTGGTAAATACAGAATTTATATTGCCGAAACAGTAATTGCAAAAATGAATGGTTTTCACGAGGTAGTAAAAGCACTCGAACAAGAAACAGGATGTCCTTTTGGAGGAACAGATGCAACAGGCACTTTTGGATTGTACGAAACAAGTTGTATTGGACTTAGCGACCAAGAGCCTGCTATGTTAATAGATAAAGTGGTTTTTAATAATTTAACTCCTAAAAAAGTAAAAAATATTATAAGTCAAATTAAGTCTGGCAAAACACCTTTAGAAGTTGCTAATCCAGATAAAATAGACAGTAAAGATGTTTCATATATAGATAATTTGGTACAAACAACCATTTATAAATCGGGTCCTGTTTTTTTTAAATCAAATACAGATTATAAAGATTTACTAATAAAATGTTTAGATTTTCATCCATTAGAAATTGTCGAAACGGTATCTACTTCAAATATTAGAGGTCGTGGAGGAGCAGGATTTCCAACAGGCTTAAAATGGCAATTATGTCGTGAAGCAGATGGCGAACAAAAATATGTAATTTGTAATGCAGACGAAGGAGAACCAGGCACTTTTAAAGACCGTATTTTATTAACACGCTCACCAAAAGATGTTTTAGTAGGTATGATTATAGGTGGTTATGCCATTGGCTCAAATTACGGAATTATCTACTTACGATCTGAATATTGGTACATCAAAGAATATATAGAAAATAAAATTCAAGAATTAAAAAACGAAAACCTTCTTGGAGAAAACATATTAGGCTCTTCATTTTCATTTAATATTAGAATACAAATGGGAGCAGGTGCTTACGTTTGTGGTGATGAAACTGCTCTTTTAGAATCTTGCGAAGGAAAAAGAGGAACACCTAGAGTAAAACCTCCTTATCCAATACAAAATGGGTATTTAGGGAAGCCTACCATTATTAATAATGTAGAAACATTTGCAGCAATAAATAGAATCTTAGAAGAAGGTGGCGAATGGTATCAAGAAATGGGTACCGAAAATTCTACAGGAACACGATTGTTAAGCGTTTCTGGGGATTGCGAAAAACCAGGTATTTATGAAATAGAATGGGGAATTACATTAGGCGAAGTATTAGAAATGGTTGGTGCAAAAAACACCAAAGCTGTTCAGGTAAGTGGTGCTTCTGGAGAATGTGTTTCTGCCAAATTGGCTAAAAATCGAATTATATGTTATAGTGACCTGTCTTGTAACGGTTCTTTAATGATATTTGACAAAACTAGAGATGTATTAGGTATTGTAGAAAATTTTATGCACTTTTTTGTAGAAGAATCTTGTGGCATCTGTATTCCTTGTCGTGTTGGTAACATTGATTTACATAATATGATGAAACGAATTAGAGCAGGAAAAGCCACTCAAAAAGATTTGGATGATGTTGTTAGTTGGGGAAAAATTATAAAAAGTACAAGTCGTTGTGGTTTGGGGACAACTTCTCCAAAACCTATACTAACAACCTTAGATCAGTTTCCAGAATTATATAAAGAAAAAATAGCTGTCCAAAAAGGACCTCTTTTACCTTCTTTTGATATGGATAATGCACTATTAGACCACGATAATGCACACAAAGAATTATCAAATAAAAATGCAGCCAATGAATAGTGTTATAATTACCATAGACGGAAAAAAAATAAAAGCCACTAAAGGAGAAACACTAGTAGATGTAGCTAACGAAAACGGAGTTTACATTCCAACTTTATGCTATATGAAAGACAAACCTTGTCTTGGTACCTGTAGGGTTTGTTCGGTAAAAGTTAATAATTATTTAGTTGCTGCTTGTACTGTACCTGTTACTGACGGAATGAAAGTTGAAGTAGAAACAGATAAAGAAGGTGCAGATATGCGAAAAGCATTGATAGAGTTTTTATTTGTTGAAGGCAATCATAACTGTCCTAGTTGTGAAAAAAGCGGACGATGTGAGCTACAAGCTGTAGGTTACGAAACAAATATGATGGTATCTCGTTTTCCGTATCGTTTTCCTGTAAACGAACGCGATCATGCATCAGATAATATTTGGCTAGAAAGAGATCGTTGTATTTTTTGTCAGCGATGTGTAGAGTTTGTAAAAGACAAAGAAACAGATCAAAAAATATTTAGCATTTCTAATAGAGGAAGTAAGGGTCGTATTGAAATTGATATTGAACTCGCAAATAAAATGAGTTTTGAACAGGTTACAGAAGCGGCAAATATGTGTCCTGTAGGTTGTATTATTGATAAAAATCTTGGATTCAATAAAGCCATCGGAAAACGTAAATTTGAAATAGAAACAGTAAGAGAACGTGCATTAAACTCTAAAAAAG
>DOIV01000337.1 GCA_003511845.1 Flavobacteriaceae bacterium
AATAGTTTTTTGTATGTTTTTAAAAATATCTTTTGAAATATTTAAATTTTCAATTGCTTTATCTGTTAAACCTTCCTTTAATTCCCACTCATAGCCTTTAATTTTTAGCAAATATACTTCGGGAATATAATCAAAACATAAATTACAAGTTGCCAAAATTGAAGCTATTGAAATATCGTGAGAGGTAAAAGTGAAATCTAACTTTGGTTCTATTTTAACGAACTCAAATGTTTTAACATCTGCTTCTTTGGTTGCATCAATAAAAAGCACTCTTTTTTTATGAGAAATTAAATCGGCATCTTCCAAATGTAGTTGGTAATGTTTCATTGTTTCCGCTTTTGATAAAATATTTTCGTTTGTTAACCAATCAATAAAAGCCCAACCCAAACCATCGTCTTGCCTACCAATATTACCAATTCCGTAAATAAGAGAGGAAGCGGTATTAAAGATACGCAAATTTGGGCAATATTTTGTAGCAATTGTATTCATTAGTTTTTTATTTGTTCATCAATTTTATTTCCTTTGGCATCAAATATGGTTACAACCAATGGCATTTGTCCCACAGCGTGCGTAGCACAACTTAAGCAAGGGTCATAAGCTCGTATTCCAACTTCAATGGCATTCATCATTCCTTCAGTTATAATGTCATTCCCATTTAAATACTTATCTGCAACCGATCGTACTGTACGGTTCATAACCGTATTATTTTGTGTAGTTGCGACCACTAAATTGGCAAAAGTGATATTCCCTTCTTTATTTGCTTTATAATGATGTAGCAATGTTCCTCTTGGAGCTTCCACAACACCAATACCATCACCAGTCCAATCGGACTTTGGTGGCATTAAAATTAAGGAGTCTTTTTGTAAATCTGTATCGTTTAACAATTCTTTTATCAATTCGGCTGAGTGCAAAATTTCAATGGCTCTTGCCCAGTTGGTATGCAAAGTTTTATTGTTTGATTTCCCTTTTGTGTAATGATGAAATCGCTCTAATGCTTCTTGTGCAAGTGGAGTAGTGTAGGCCTTTGTTACATTTAACCTTCCTAAAGGACCAACTCGTACTGAGCCTTTTTCTCTTCCTAAACTTTTTAAGAAAGGGAATTTCATATAACTCCATTCTTCGGTTCCTTCTGAGAAAAAATCTAAATATTCGTGGTAGTCAAATTCTTCAACAATATTTTTGTTATTGTCAACAATTCGCATTTTTCCGTGGTAATAATCTACGTTACCTTTTTCATCTACT
Organism: Flavobacteriaceae bacterium; assembly: GCA_003511845.1. Classification (GTDB taxonomy): domain Bacteria; phylum Bacteroidota; class Bacteroidia; order Flavobacteriales; family Flavobacteriaceae; genus Aureibaculum. The sequence goes on from DOIV01000337.1 coordinate 1,243, forward strand.
AATGAAAGGTTTAACGCTTCAAACTCAGCAAAACTATCTACTTCTTCTCTGTTTTTTTTATGAAAATCGTAAAAGAGTTTCAATCCATCTTGTGCATAATCAATAACCTCATCCATAGAAATCAAGCCTTCTTCTCCGTTTAATAAACGATCACGAGCTTCTACACTTAAATTTTGATTTACACCTCCAGGAACGGAACTAATTCCGTGCATTTTTTTTCCTAAAACAGCCTTAATTACTTCTTGTCCCCATTTTCGTAATGCAACCACTCTTTTTACCATTTCTGGGTTTGCTTCTAGTAATCCTAAAACATTTCGTTGTTCTGGTGGAGCATCCATACCAAATAACATTTCGGGAACAATTAAATAAAAATAGGCAGTAACTTGCGATTGTAATTGCTGCCCATAATGTCCTAATCTTCGTATTTTTTCTGCTGTTACTGTAATGTTTTTTCCTGTGGAGTGACCAATACCTATTATATCATCTAGTGCTTTGGCTCCACAAAGATGATGGCTTACAAAGCAAATTCCGCAAATTCGTTGTAATAACATTGGTGCTTCCCAATAAGGATGTCCTTGCACAAATTTTTCAAAACCTCGAAATTCTACAACGTGTAATTTTGCATCAATTACCTTATTATTATCATCTAAATGTACTGTTACTTTTCCGTGTCCTTCCACACGTGTAACAGGGTCTATAATTATTTTTTTACCCATAATTTAATTTTAATCGTAACGTGTTAATGAGGTTGGCAAATCTACTTCTCGTCCATTAGCTAAATCATCCAAAACTTTAAAAATTGAATCGCCATCTGGAGGACATCCTGGGATAAAGTAATCCATTTTAACTACTTCGTGACAAGGATATACTTTATTGGTAATTCTTGGTAAATCTTTATGATATGGAATAACGGGTTTATCTCCTGGTACTGCACCTACATTACAAACATAAGATTCGGTTAAACAATCTTTTAGACTTACATCATTACGCATAGCGGGAACGCCTCCCCAAACTGCACAAGCTCCTACAGAAATCATAATATCACAATTTTCTCGAAAGTGCTCTAAGGTTTCTATATTCTCTTCATTGGCAACACCTCCTTCTACAAAAGCAATTTTACATTGTTTTGGAATACGCTTAACATCTGTTAATGAAGACCTTGTAATGGTTACTTTTTCTAATAAGTCTATCATTTTTTCATCCATATCTAAAAAAGATAGTGTGCAACCCCAACAACCACATAAGCCAATCATTGCAACTTGAATTTTTTCATCTCTTTTTACCATTACCTTAGCATCCATTTTAGTGCTTGGTAAATCGTGAGAATAAAACGTGTTTTTATCTGTTTCTTTTTTCATCTGTTTAAGTTGTTTTATTATCTTTTT
>DOIV01000336.1 GCA_003511845.1 Flavobacteriaceae bacterium
CCCCGCTCCCGCTAATTTATAATTAGTGGTGTACCAGCAAAGAAGAAAACTAATTAAGAAGCTATATTTTTTTAACTCCCGCTCATCGAAGTAAAAACAATAATCTTAGGTTGCTGTCCGAATGTTCTCTGACTTCGCACAGCAAGTTCTTAGCATTGAAAAATTGTCATCTTTTTAGCTCTAAAAAATAGAAAAATCTGAAAAATTGTCAGTTTTTAATCATCGTAAATGACTTATTGTCAGATTTATAGCTCTGGTATTTAATTTGCTTTTAGTTCTAGAAAAACAGAAGTTTAACATTAAAAATTAACTATTATGACACTAGTAAGATATCAAAACACATTACCTAATTTGTTTGATAGATTTTTTAACAACGAATTAGAAGGTTGGGGTAGAAATAATTTTTCTAACACTAATACAACATTACCCGCAGTAAATATTAAAGAAAATGTAGATGCTTTTGAAGTAGAAGTAGCAGCTCCTGGGTTCAATAAATCAGATTTTAATATTGAATTAAATAATGATATATTAACCATATCTTCTGAAAAAGAAATCAATAACGAAATAAAAGAAGATGAGCGTGTATCTAAACGCGAGTTTAGTTACCAATCTTTCACCAGAACATTTACTTTACCAGAATTGGTTGATGATGAAAAAATTACTGCTAAGTATGATAAAGGTATTTTATCAATTACAATTCCTAAAAGAGAAGAGGCTAAACCAAAGCCTGCAAAATTGATAAAAATCAAGTAATTATACAGCTTATAAACCAGTCCGTTTAAAACGGACTGGTTTTAAACTAAAAATAAATAACAACAATAAAATAACAGTATTATGAAAAAAATAATTTTATTCATTTCATTTGCAGTAATTCTTAGTAGTTGTAATGCCCAAACTAAAAAAGAAAAAGAAATAGCAACAAATAAAGAAAAACCTAAAGGAAATTATAAAGTAAATAAAGAATATGATGAAAATGGAAATTTAATCAAATATGATTCGATTTACACGTATTATTATTCAAATGTTGACAAAGAAGAAATGCGAAATGATAGTGTTTTTAAAAAAATTAATGAGCATTTAAAAGGTATAGATCCGTTGAATAATGATTCTTTTTTTAAAGAATTTTTTAATCAAGAAAATCTTAATGAAGATGACTTTTTTAGCGAAGATTTCTTTAGTGGTAATTTGAATAATAATCAAGAAATGATGCAAAAAATGATGAAACGAATGGATTCTTTAAAAAATGAATTTTTAATCAAAGAGTTTCCTTTAGAAGAAAATAAAAGGAAAAAGAAAGATGATTAATATAAAAACAACTTAAAAAAACCCTATCTTTATCTCTAGATAGGTTTTTTATACAACCTATTTAATAAATAATAATGGATTATATAAACTACTACAAAATATTAGGCATTGATAAAAAAGCTTCTGAAAAAGAGATAAAAAAAGCCTATAGAAAATTGGCTCGTAAGTACCATCCAGATGTAAACCCTGAGAATAAAGAAGCTGAAAAAAAATTTAAAGAGATAAATGAAGCCAATGAAGTATTAAGTAATTCAGAAAATCGTAAAAAATACGATCAATATGGTAAAGATTGGAAACATGCCGAAGAATTTGAAAAAGCAAAACAACAGCAGCACTACCAACAACAAGCTTATGGGGGTCAACAAGGGTATTCTTCGCATAGTCAAGAAGATTTTTCAGATTTTTTTAGCTCAATGTTTGGCGGTGGTTTTCAACAACAAAGTGGTCGGTCAAAACGTTTTAAAGGAAATGATTTTCATGCTGAATTACAGTTAAGCATCACAGATATTCTCAAGTCTGAAAAACATACATTAACTGTTAATGGCAAAAAAATCAGATTAACCATTCCTGCCGGTATAGAAAACGGACAAGTCATTAAAATAAAAGGGCATGGTGAAAAAGTTGGTAAAGGTGGTGTAAATGGCGATTTATACATTAAATTTAATATTACAAACAATACGAAGTTTAAGCGTGATAAAAATAACTTGTACTTAAACCTAGATTTAGATTTGTACAAAGCTATTTTAGGTGGAGAAATTGTAATTACCACCATTGATGGTAAAAAGGTTAAATTAAAAGTTAAGCCTGAAACTCAAAACAATACTAAGGTTAAATTAAAAGGTAAAGGACTTCCTTTATACAAAAAATCAGGATACTTTGGTGATTTGTTTGTAACCTATCAAATTAAAATACCAAAAAAATTGACCACCAAAGAAAAAGAATTATTTACAGAATTATCAAAATTAAGATAGCCTAGATTGGGCATTTAAACTTAAGTGAATGAAAACCATATCCATACAACAATTTTGCACACATTATAATGTTTATGAGTCGTTTATAGATTCTTTGATTACTTATGAATTAATCGAATTTGTTGAGCTAGAAACCACTAAACATATCCAAATTGAAGATATTAATACTATAGAACGGCTTATAAGAATGCATTATGATTTAAATGTTAATTTTGAAGGTTTGGATATCATTAACAACTTGATCAATCAAATTAATGCACTTCGAGAAGAAGTCTCTGTTTTAAAAAACAAGATTGATTTTTATGAATAATATTCAATTTCGCCCAGCTCCCGCTAATCCCGACACTTCGGGAGCAATTAGTGTGTGCTAGTTAAGAAATACAACTTTAGTTTTTGTAACTTAGCGAGTATGAGTAGAAATTTTAAACCTGCCTGCGGCTGGCAGGTTTCATAATAAGGCAGGTTTATTTTTTATGGGCTAAGAAGCTATGCCACCAGTTGCAAACTGGCGGTAGCGG
>DOIV01000090.1:0-3547 GCA_003511845.1 Flavobacteriaceae bacterium
TACATAAATTAAGGTTTAATATGCTTGTATTTTATTACTTTTGGTTAAATATTAAGTTTCAACACCACCTTATGAGTAATAAAACAACTTTAAAGCAATTAGCAAAAGAATTAGATCTTTCTATTTCTACTGTATCAAAAGCTTTAAAGAATAGTTATGAGATCAATGAAAAAACTATTGCAAGAGTAAAAGCTCTAGCAAAAAAACATCATTACAGGCCTAATAGAATGGCTTTAAGCTTAAAAAATAGCCAAACCAAAACCATAGGTGTAATTATTCCTAATATTTTAAATTATTTTTTTTCTAAAGTTTTGCTAGGCATAGAAGATGAAGCCAGTAAGAATGCTTATCAAATAATCATTTGCTTATCAAATAATAAATACCAGAAAGAATTACAAGGCTTAGAACTCTTAAGTGATGGTAGTGTTGATGGCTTTATCCTTTCTATTGCTAGAGAAACTCAAAGCAAAAAACATAGTAGCCATTTTAAAGACATCATTAAACAAGGATACCCAATAGTTATGTTTGACAGAGTTACTGACAAAATTGATTGTGATAAAGTAATCATAGATGATTTTGAAGCTACTTTTAATGCTACCAACTATTTGATAAAACAAGGACGTAAAAAAATTGCACTAATTAGCTCTCATACAGATTTAAATATTGGCAAACAAAGAACTAAAGGTTATAAAAAAGCATTAAAAAATTATAAAAGTTATAAAAATAATGATCTTATTGTAAATATCACTAAAAAAACTGAATACGAAACGGTTATTTCATCTCTATTTACAAAACATAAAGATATAGATGGAATATTAACTACTGATAATGTTTCAGCTGCAACAGCATTAAAAATTGCACATCAAAAAGGGTATACTATCCCAAATGACATTGCCATTATTGGTTTTGCCGATGATAAAATTTCTCGATTGACATACCCTAGTTTAACTACAATTGATCAAAACGCTTTTGATATTGGCAAAAAATCTGTCAACACACTTATTGAAAGGTTGAAAAATAAATCTGCCGAGTTTAAAACTAAAGTGATAGAAACTAGCTTGATTATTAGAGAGACTACTTAAGGTTTAATCTTCTTTTCTAAAACCGTGTCTATTTTCTGCAAAGCATCCTCAGAAATAAAACCTTTAGAACCTAAAACTAATCCGAAAACCATTAATGCAATACCCATACCTAGTTTTATTTTATAAATAACTACTGGTGTTAACTTGTTTTTTAATTGTTTTGCCAATACAATTTTCAATAAATCTGTTACAAAATAAGCAATAATAATCGTTGCAAAATAATTAAATATTCTTGTTTCGTCCATTCCTAAATTCGGACCAGCTATTACGATCATACCGATCCAAAAAGCCAACACACCTACATTAATAAAATTTAAAAAGAAACCTTTTATAAATAAGCCTAAGTAATTATTTTTTTGAACTTTAACGAGCTCTCCTTCGGTGTCAACTGGTTTTTTTCGCTTCAATATTGTTATCAATCCATAAATAAATAAAATAAGGCCACCGATAACAAAAAGACGAGGATCGTCTTTGATTTTTACTAACATTGATTTACTACCGTAATAAGCAAAATACACAAAAACTATATCAGCCAAAATTACTCCTAAATCAAAAATTGTAGCAGCTCTAAAACCTTTTAGAACACTAGTTTCTAGCAGCACAAAAAACACTGGCCCAATCATAAAAGCAAGTGCAAAACCTATGGGTATGGCATTTAAAATATCGTTCATGGAATCGTTATTTCTATATTTCTAATTTTATTGAGCTGACCTTTTAACTCTGCTCGGGGTAACGCAATTCAACATTGAATGTATTAATTAATAATTTTTTTTACACATCATCAAAATCAATGGTAATTTTATCTGTTGTTGGATGAGCTTGACATGTTAAAATCAAACCCTCTTTTATTTCATCATCTGACAAAATAGAATTCTTACTCATTACAGCACTCCCTTCTTTAACTTGTGCTAAACAAGTACTACAAATACCACCTTGACATGAATAAGGAGCATCTAAACCCTTTTTTAAAGCAACTTCTAGAATTGTTTTCTCTTTATCCATCACAAAGGTTTCTTCATCATCATCTAAAATCACCGTAATAGTAGCTTCACCTCCTAAACTTACTTCTGAGTTATCAGTAGCTTCATCTTTAGGTTTTACTGAAAATAATTCAAAATGAATCACATCTTTAGAATATCCTTTTTCTTGTAAATCTGATTGAATAGTATCAATCATAACTTCAGGTCCACAAAGAAAGAACTCATCAAAACTGATGTCTTTAAATTTATTGTTCAAAATAAAATTAAGAACTGTTGAATCTATCCGTCCAAAAAGCGTACCATCTTCTTGATATTGACTATATACATACTGAACAAATAATTGATTAGGATGCTCAGCCTGCAAACTATCTATTTCGTTTTTAAACATGGTACTGTTTGCTGATTTATTACCATAAACCAATACAAACTTACTCTTCGGCTCAGTTTCTAACACAGACTTCACCATAGATAAAACTGGTGTGATACCGCTACCAGCAACAAAGGCTAAGTAATTTTTATGACGATTAATACTTGGCTCTAAAATAAACCTACCTTCTGGTGTTGAAACCTCCAAAACATCTCCTTTTCTCAAATTAGTAGTAGCAAATACTGAAAACAAGCCTTTCTCTACTGCTTTTATAGCTACTTTAACAATACCACTATTTAACGAAGAGCAAATGGAATAAGCTCGCCTTACTTCTTCTCCATTCAACTCCTTTTTAATGGTAATGTATTGACCTGGTATAAATTTAAATTTTTCTTGGTTTTCTTGTGGAATATTAAAAACTATTGAAACTGAATCTTCTGTTTCTTGATGAATCTCTTTTACAGAGAGTTTGTAAAATACTGACATTATAAAAATTCTTGTAAACCTACTTTGAATTATAAAGTAGTCTGTTATTAATTATGCCTTTTGTTGAAGTTTTTTAACTCAACGATATTGAGTCGGGCAATTCATTTTTATCATTGCTTTGGTACGGAAAGTATTGTTTTAATTTAACCCCAGATTCTAAAATACCTTGTTTTAAGCCTTCGGTATAATTCCCGTTTTTAAATTGACTTATCACATTATCTTTTATACTGTTCCAAAAATCATCTGGCACTAAATCATCAATCCCTTTATCTCCTATTATAGAAAACTTTTTATCTTCAACAGCAACATAAAACAACACACCGTTATGTTCTTTTGTAGTATCCATTTTTAAGAAGTAAAACACTTCTTTTGCTCTTTCTAAGATGTCTTTCTCTGTGCTTTTTTCTAAATGCACACGTATTTCACCTGAAGTATTTTTCTCAGCCAATCGGATAGCTTCAATAATCTCTTGTTCTTCTGACCTTGTTAAAAAACCTTCTACTTTTGACATATACTTTAGTTTGAAGCTTGAAGAAAGTTTCTTTCTTCAAGCTTTGAACTTATTATTTTTTATCTCCGAAATCAAAATCTACATCTACTGCATTTTCAGAACCTGCATCGGCTTGATATCT
>DOIV01000090.1:3933-4118 GCA_003511845.1 Flavobacteriaceae bacterium
GTATGAATATCGTATATATTTACTTTTTCATTAAATTTATTTCTAGCAATATTTATTCTGTTCTCTGTACCCTCTAATTGACTTTGCAATTCTAAGAAATTTTGATTGGCTTTCAATTCAGGATAACGCTCTACTACAACCATCAATTTACTTAAAGCACCTGTCAATCCGCTTTGAGCTTGTTG
>DOIV01000087.1:0-1932 GCA_003511845.1 Flavobacteriaceae bacterium
AATCCGTATAAGAATCCAAACTTGAGTTTAGAATTGACCATTACTGAAGAAGAAGGGAAATGGAAAGTGAAAAATATCACAAAGATGGAAGATACACTTGCATTAAAATTTAGCGGAACATATAGATTAGCCTAATGTTTAAAGCCATACTTTACATAACATTTATTTCACTCTTTGTAGGACAACCTTCAGTTTCTGAACTGAGAGAGTTGTATGTAAAAGCATCTGATTCAAAAGAAATAGCAGAGTTGTTTTCTGAAAAGCTAAAAGACATTAAAAAAACAGATAAAGCTGTATTGGTCGCTTACAAAGCCGCAGCATTGACTATACAGGCAAAGCATGCTAAAAAAATCAAAGACAAAAAAACTTATTTTAAACAAGGTGCTGCCTTGTTAGAATATATCATTACAGAAAACCCTAATGATATTGAATTACGGGTAATTCGTTTAAGTATTCAAGAGAATTCACCAAAAGTATTGAAATATCGTAAAAATAAAAGTGAAGATACTGCCTATATTTTTAAACATTTAAAAGTAGTTTCAAACAAAGAAAAAAAAATCTACATCAAAGCCTTTGTTTTACAGTCTAAATCTTTTTCAACCGAAGAAAAAAATGTAATTTCGGAACTTTAATCGCAGGGCGATAGTCAAATAGATTTAACCTGCCTGTGGCAGGTAAACCAAGGTTTAGTAGTTTGTTAAGATAAAGTTTTAGGTGAGTACAATTTCAGAAATATCTCAAAAAATTGATGCAATTAGTTGTTGTATACTCATACCGACATATAACAATCACAAAACCTTAAAACGAGTAATTGATGGTGTTTTAAAGTATACAAGCCACGTTATTATCATAAATGATGGCTCTACTGACACTACAAAATCTATTTTATCTAACTATTCTGAGTTAGAGCAAATCCATTTAGAACAAAATAAGGGCAAGGGTAATGCTTTACGAATCGGTTTGAAAAAAGCTGAAGAGCTAGATTTTGAATATGCCTTGTCTATAGATTCTGACGGACAGCATTATCCTGATGATATTCCGCTATTTATTGAAGAGCTGACAAACAGTACAACTAAAAATATGCTATTGATTGGTGCAAGAAATTTGAATGCCAAAGGCATGCCTAGAAAAAATAGTTTCGCCAATAAATTTTCAAATTTTTGGTATTGGGCTGAAACAGGACATAAATTACAAGATACTCAATCAGGATTTCGATTGTATCCTGTAAAAGTGGTCAATCAACTAAAATTTTTAAGTACAAAATATGAATTTGAAGTAGAAGTTATGGTTAAAGCCTCTTGGCGAGGTGTTTTGGTGAAAAACATTCCTATTCGAGTCCTTTATGACCCTTTAGAAAGAGTTTCGCATTATAGACCATTTAAAGATTTTGTTAGAATTAGTATTATAAATACTTGGTTATTACTTATTGCAATTGTTTACATAAAACCACGCGATTTTTATAGAAAATTCAAGCAAAAAGGGTTCAAACGTTTTTTTAAAGAAGATTTAATTGGGAGTAATGATTCCACATTAAAAAAATCGCTATCCATTGCCTTAGGGACTTTTATTGGCATTTCTCCTTTTTGGGGATTTCATTCCATTTTATCAATAGTGTTAGCCGCTTTTTTAAAACTAAACAAGACGATTAGTTTTGCATTTTCTAATGTAAGTTTTCCTATATTTATTCCCTTTATTATTTATGGAAGTTTAAAAATGGGTGGTTTGGTGGTTACTAATAAACAGACGTTTAATTTTAGCCAAATTGATGCAAATTTTGATGTCAAAGCACATCTCATTCAGTATGTTGTTGGTAGTTTTGTACTGGCAACTGGTTTGGCAGTTATATTAGGATTGTTAGGATTTGTTGTTTTAAGTCTAACCAGTAAAACCAAAACTCAAGTTAAACATGGATAGATTTTTCATTAAAATATA
>DOIV01000087.1:2348-4337 GCA_003511845.1 Flavobacteriaceae bacterium
AAATTTGAAGAAGATATTACCAAACTAATTCCGAATTCTGAAAAAGCTGACATCACCAATAAAGTTTTACAGCATGTAAATTTTGCCGATAAAATTATTGTTTATCTTGAAACAAAGACTAATGGCAATGAAGACGACTTAACCCAATACGCATCGGCATTAATTGATAGTTTAAATACTTACAAGTCTGATTATATTTCATCCATTCAAGGTCAGATTTCTAGTGATGAAATAGATCAAACCTTAGATTTTATTTCTCAAAACATCCCAATGTTTTTAAATGATAGTGATTATAAATCTATAGAGCAGCGATTACACAAGGACAGTATTCAGAATATTACCAAAGCCAATTATAAAACCTTAATTTCTCCAACGGGTATTGTTGCTAAAAAAACAATTTTAAAAGATCCTTTAGGTCTTGCGTTTTTAGGATTAAAAAAACTAGAACAATTAAAAATTGATGATAATTTTAAAATCCATAACGGATTTCTAATCACAAAAGACAATAAAAATTTACTGTTGTTCATTGTGCCAGCATTACCTTCAAATGAAACGGATGGTAATACGCTGTTTGTAGAAAAATTATACAAGACACAAGAAAATTTAAATACTGCTTTTTCTGACAGAGTTTCAAGTGAATATTATGGTTCAACGGTTATTGCGGTTGCCAATGCAAGCCAAATTAAACATGATATTCAATTTACTATCAGTATTGCGATGTCAGTATTATTATTGATTTTAATTTTATTTTATCGAAAATTACTAATTCCTATAATTCTGTTTATTCCTACAGTTTTCGGAGCATTATTGGCAGTTGCTATCCTTTATCTTTTAAAAGGTCAGATTTCATCTATATCCTTAGGGATTGGTTCTGTTTTATTGGGAATTACGTTGGATTATGCCTTACATATTTTGACACATTATAGAAATAATAATGATGTAAATCAACTGTATAAAGATGTAACAAAGCCAATTTTAATGAGTAGTATCACTACAGCAATGGCTTTTTTATGCTTACTCTTTTTGAAGTCTGAAGCTTTACAAGATCTCGGAATTTTCGCTTCTATAAGTGTGGTCAGTTCTTCCATTATGGCTTTGTTGTTTATTCCGTTAGCTTATCGTTTAAAGGATGGCGTAAAAGCACAGAAAAAAACTGTGCTAGATAAATTTGCTTCTTATTCTTTTCATAAAAGTAAGATTCTATTAGGAGTTTTAGTGGGCGTGTTTTTAGTAAGCCTTTTTACCTATAAAAATGTCATTTTTGATCAAGACATTTCAAAAATGAACTTCCAAACCGAAGGGTTGATAGCTACAGAAAAAAAATTAGACGATTTGATGAATTTTTCATCAAAATCTATCTATGTTACAGCTTATGGAGCTACTATTGAAGAAGCATTAACCGCAAATAATACCATTTTTAAAGAATTGTCAAATTTAAAGAATAATGACAAACTTTTAAGTTTTAGTTCTGTTGGCTCTATTGTCTTATCCAAAACAGATCAAGAAAAGAAAATTGCCAAATGGAATAATTTTTGGCAGACAGATAAAAAAGCTCTTCTGCAACAGCATTTAATAGAGAGTGGTTCGGAATTCGGATTCAAACCCACAACTTTTAAAAGTTTTTATAAGCTGTTAGATTCTGAATTTACTCCTGTGAGTTTAGCCGATTTTCAATCCATTAGTTCCTTGTTTTTAGAGGAGTTTATTTCTAATAATAAAAAATTCTCAACGGCAGTCTCACTTGTAAAAGTAGAAGATGAAAATTTAGAAGAAGTCTCGAAAGTATTAGAAAGTTTACCACAGACCGTTGTTATTGACAGAAAGCATATCAATGAAACATTCTTAGGAAGCTTAAAAAACGATTTTAATAAGCTTATTGGCTATTCTTTATTAGCGGTAATCTTGATATTGATTTTGTTTTTTAGGAGTATAGAACTGGCATTAATTACAGTTATTCCGATAGTGTTGACTTGGATGATTACTATTGGT
>DOIV01000239.1:0-5361 GCA_003511845.1 Flavobacteriaceae bacterium
AAATGTCAAAAAAAATTCGTCATCGTGGTCCAGACTGGAACGGAATTCATAGTGAAGATAATGCTATATTAGCTCATGAACGTTTGGCAATTGTAGATCCTGCTTCTGGAAAGCAACCTTTGTTTAATGAGGATAAGTCTTTAATTTTAGCTGCCAATGGCGAAATTTACAATCATAGAGAATTACGCAAACAATTTGAAGGAACCTATAATTTTCAAACAGAATCTGATTGTGAGGTAATTTTAGCCTTATACCAAAAAAAAGGTGTTGATTTTATCGATGAAATGAATGGTATTTTTGGTTTTGCAATTTATGATGTAAAAAAAGATGAATATTTTATCGCTAGAGATCACATGGGTATTATTCCATTATATATAGGATGGGATCAAAACGGAACATTTTATGTAGCCTCAGAACTAAAAGCCTTAGAAGGTGTCTGTACCAAAATAGAATTATTCCCTCCAGGACATTATATGTCAAGTAGTGATGGGAAATTTGTAAAATGGTACCATAGAGATTGGACAGAATATGATGCTGTAAAAGATAATGAAACAAGTATTAAAGAAATTAAAGAAGCTTTAGAGGCTGCTGTACACAGACAATTAATGTCTGATGTGCCTTATGGCGTATTACTTTCTGGAGGCTTAGATTCATCCGTAACCTCTGCAATCGCAAAGAAATATGCTGAAAAACGTATTGAGTCTGGCGACACTAAAGATGCCTGGTGGCCACAATTACACTCGTTTTCTGTGGGATTAGAGGGTTCGCCCGATTTGGCTGCTGCACGTGTGGTTGCTGACCATATCAAAACAATTCACCACGAAATAAAATTCACCATTCAAGAAGGTCTAGATGCTATCAAAGATGTAATTTACAATCTAGAAACCTATGATATTACAACGATTAGAGCTTCGACACCCATGTATTTAATGGCAAGGGTTATCAAGTCTATGGGAATAAAAATGGTCTTATCTGGAGAAGGAGCTGATGAACTTTTTGGAGGTTATTTATACTTCCATAAAGCACCAAATGCCAAAGAATTTCATGAAGAAACGGTACGTAAATTGAGTAAATTACACATGTATGACTGTTTACGAGCCAATAAAAGTTTAGCGGCTTGGGGTATTGAAGGACGTGTACCTTTTTTAGATAAAGAATTTATGGATGTTGCCATGCGTATCAATCCACAAGATAAAATGATTAATGGTGAACGAATGGAAAAATGGGTGGTAAGAAAAGCTTTTGAAGATATGATTCCTAAAAGTGTAGCTTGGCGGCAAAAAGAGCAATTTTCTGATGGTGTGGGTTATAGTTGGATAGATACATTGAAAGAAGTGGTAAATGAGGCAGTAACCGATGAACAATTGGCAAATGCAGCATTTAAATTCCCATTACAAACACCAACTTCAAAAGAAGAGTTTTACTACCGTTCAATTTTTACTGAGCATTTTCCAAGTGATGCGGCGGCATTATGTGTACCTCAAGAAGCTTCTGTTGCCTGTAGTACTCAAATTGCATTAGAATGGGATGAAAGCTTTAAAAACATGAACGATCCCTCTGGAAGAGCTGTATCTGCAGTACATGACGATGCCTATAAAAAATAAGAATCTGTGTTATGATACAAATTTCAAGGTCAAAATAAACAGTTAAAAAAACAAAAACTTCGTATAAAAACGAAGTTTTTGTTTTTTGTGATATCTTTGGGGGTTACAAAACAAAGCAAATGAAAAATATCAACCTCCTAATTTTTCTTATTACATTGGTTTCTATTCCTTTAAACTTGTCTGCACAAGACAAATTAAAAGGAAATAAAATTGTTACTACTGAAGATAGGTATATAGATAACTTTAATAAAATTGAAGTTAATGATAAAATAGATATTATCCTTACCCAAGGCATGGAACAATCTGTTACTATTGAAGCCGATGAAAACTTACATGTTGCCATATTAACCGAAGTCAGAGACAGTACTTTAATTATAAGCTTAACCAAAAGAATTGTACGTAAAAAAGCATTGAAAATTTATGTTGTTATTGACAATTATATTGATGAAATTACAAGTAATGATAAATCTGATATTTCATCGTCAGGTACTTTAAAATTCAATCAATTAACAATTAACGCTAAAGATGATTCAAAATTAACTTTAGACATTCACGCTTCAAAATTTGTGTTGAACAATAATGAAAGTGCAAATGTAAAATTAACCGTTAATGCTGATGATGTTTACATTAATGCTGACAAATCTGGTAAAGCAAAAATGAATATTTCTTGCAATCATGTTGAAGCTACTATTCAAGGGAATTCAACTACAAACATTTCTGGCTCATGTTCAGAATTGTATGTCAATGCAGAAAATAGAAGTAATTTTAAAGGCGAAGCATTAGAAAGCAATGAGGTTATTGTAGATTCTTCAGACAGTACTGATGTTCAGGTAAATGCCAAAACATCAATTCTTATTTCAGCAATTGACAACTCTGAAATTCACATCTACAACAACCCAACAATTACTATAGAAAAATTTACTGACAAAGCCGTTTTAAGAAAAAAATAATTTTCTTAGACAATTAATAGATATAATAACTCGTTAAATTATACATAACAATTAAAAGTAGTCAACCACAGCAAATTATAATTATAAAATAAATTATTTAGCACTATGAAAATTTTAATTGTTGAAGATGAAATTGAATTACTAGATTCAATGACCTCCTATTTAAAGAACGAAGATTTTATTTGTGAAAGTGCATCTTCCTTTTTTGATGCCGAAGATAAAATTATTAGTTTCGGATATGATATTATTATATTAGACATCACTTTACCAGATGGTAGTGGTTTAGATTTGTTGGAGTTAATTAAAAACCAATCTTCTAAGACTGGTGTTTTAATTGTATCTGCCAAAGACTCTTTAGATGATAAGTTAAAAGGTTTAGACCTAGGTGCCGATGATTACATCACAAAACCATTTCACTTGGCAGAGCTTAATTCAAGAGTAAACTCATTAATAAGACGTAGAAATTTTGATGGAGACGATACTAACATTCAATTTAATGAAATTAGTTTAGATCCTAAATCAAAATCGGTTACTGTTAATGGAAAACACATGGAATTGACCAAAAAAGAATACAATCTACTTCTCTATTTTGTCACCAACAAAAACAAAGTGCTTACCAAAGAATCTATAGCAGAACACCTTTGGGGAGATAATATAGAAATGGCAGACAGCTATGATTTTATTTACACTCACATGGGTAATTTAAGAAAAAAAATAAAAAAATTAGAAGGTACTGACTACCTACAAACCATGTACGGACTTGGCTATAAATTTACCGATAGCGAAAAATAACTTGTAGTATAAAAATTTGATGAGACAGGTAATTCTATAAAGCAAAAAAATGAGCAAACATCTATGAAACTCATACGGAAAACTGGCAGAACCTATTTATGGTTATCAATTATTATATTTATCCTTTCGGGAGCAATACTTATTTTTGTTTTAACTATTGTGATGAACAACAGGTTAGACAATCAATTACTTTACAGTAAAGAAGTTATTGCAAAGAGAATAAAATATGACATTCCACTTACAATATTTGAAGAGCCTGAAGAATTGACAGAAGCCGAAAACAAGCTTTACCCTAAAGACACCATAATCTATAAAGACACTTTAATTCTTAGATTGATAGAAGGTGAAGGTGTTGACGAATTTGAAAACTACAGACAATTAACATCATACGACACACTACAGGGCATTCGATATAAAATTATTGCCAGAAATTCTTTAGTTAGAAATCAAGACCTTATTTGGGTCATTATTCTGTCAACATTTGTAGTTTTTCTGCTTCTGTTGTCTGGTCTGTGGATCTTAAACACGCAAATCTCAAAAAAAATATGGAAACCTTTTTATATAAATATCAATAAACTAAAAAACTTCTCCATACAAGATCAAAACCCAATTGAATTAGAAACTTCAAACATTGATGAGTTTAAAGAACTAAATACTTCAATTAAAAATTTAACACAAAAATTACAATCTGATTTTAATAATTTAAAAGAATTTTCAGAGAATGCTTCGCATGAAATGCAAACTCCTTTAGCTATTATGAAATCAAAAATTGAGCTCTTGTTGCAATCATCTGATTTAACAAAAGAACAATCAGAACAATTACAATCTATCTATCAAGCAGGCAATCGTCTTTCAAAATTAAACAAAACCTTACTGCTATTAGCAAAAGTAGAAAACCAACAATTCAGTAATAAAGAAGAAGTTTCTTTTAAAAATTTAATTGAAAAACAATTAGAGAATTACGAAGATTTTATCATCAATAAAAATATTTTAGTTCAAAAGGAATTATCTGACCATTTTAGCTCTGCTAATATTATTTTA
Organism: Flavobacteriaceae bacterium; assembly: GCA_003511845.1. Classification (GTDB taxonomy): domain Bacteria; phylum Bacteroidota; class Bacteroidia; order Flavobacteriales; family Flavobacteriaceae; genus Aureibaculum. The sequence goes on from DOIV01000239.1 coordinate 4,388, forward strand.
ATTGACACTTTAATTTCTAACCTATTAAGTAACGCTATCAAACATAACATCCCCAACGGGAAAATTAATATTACTTACACTAAAGATACGCTTGTATTTTCTAATACGGGTACTCCTTTAAAAGGAAATCCTGAAAATCTTTTCAATCGCTTTAAAAAAGAAAGTACATTAAGAGACTCTCTTGGGTTGGGGTTGGCTATCATCAAACAAATATGTGATGTCAACCATTGGCAACTTAATTATACTTGCGAAAAAGAAATTCATACCATTTCTGTTACTTTTTAATGCTTTAGATGCTCTTCATATTGTTTGTCTTAATCAAAACAAGTACGTTTAAAAAGTCACGATAAAAATTACTGTATTAATTTTAAAACACACTTTTAATAAATATGTGTTTTATTCTAAAAAACAACTTTAAATTCTCTTTAGATTCTCTTCTTAAGTTTGTCTTATCAAAGCAAAAGTCATGAGAAAATTAACTTATTTAATTACAGTTGTAGTATTAAGTCTTATAAGTATTACTGCTTTTGCACAAGATCAAGAACAAGTAACAAAAGTTGTTCAACAAAAAAAATTGGAAATTTCATTAGACCAAATTCCAGAAATGGTAGCTAAAGCACTAACTATAGATTTTAAAGGCTATTCTGTAGGAAAAGCATATAGGTATTCTAAAGATGGACAACTCATCTACATCATTCAATTATCAAAAGATAAGGAAACTGTAGAAGCAAGTTACAATACTGAAGGAGAGACAGTTCAATTATAAAAACACAAACTTTAGAATCTCTTTAGAATCTCTACTTACATTTGACCCAACAAACAAATTAATACTAATATTAAAAATTAAGAATCATGAAAAAGTTAAGTTACCTAATTGTATTTGCAGCTGTATCTTTAATAAGTACAAATACGTTCGCTCAAGAAGAAATAGTTGAAGAAGTTGTTGAAGCAACTGAAGTTGTTGAAGAAGCAAC
>DOIV01000239.1:5754-8776 GCA_003511845.1 Flavobacteriaceae bacterium
GAGGAAGTTGAAGTTGTTGAAAATCCTGAACTTTAATATTATAAAACAAAGCAAATTGGGTTGATTGCTTTTTAATTGAAACAGCTTAATATCTACAAAATTGAGCTGTTTCTTTTTCCAAAGGTCAAACCATACAATACATTAAACACTCTAAGTTTAAACACTCTCTCTAGTAGAGAACACGTTCAATAACGCAAAAATATTGAACAACACTAAAAACACACTTTTAAAAAAGTGTGTTTTTTCTTTTTACAACTTAAGATTCTCTTTAGAATCAACATTTACATTTGTCAGAACAAACAAAAACTAAATATTAATTTTAAAACATAATCATGAGAAAATTAAGTTATTTAATAGCCGTTACAGTATTAAGTTTAATCAGTACTGCTACTTTTGCCCAAGATGTAGTTGATGCAACAGAAACTAACCTACAAGAAAAAGTTGAAATTCAAGCTGGTGAATTGCCAGAAGCAGTGACTAATGCTTTAACATCAGGATATACAGATTACACAGTAGGTAAAGCTTTTAAAGCTACACATGATGGTCAAGAAGTGTATTATGTACAATTGGCAAAAGCAGGTGCAACTAGTATTGAAGTTCTCTTTGATACTGCAGGCAAAATTATAGAACAAAAAGATTTAGAATAACAAAAGTAAATTGGGTTGATTGCTTTTATTGAAACAGCTTAACATCTACAAGTTTAAGCTGTTTCTTTTTCTAGTATTTTCTAAAAATATAATAAATCAAACACTTCTCTTCTGTAGAGAATTTTGTTAATAACTTCCATTATTAAGAATTTTTAAAACACGCTCAAAAGAGCGTGTTTTCTTATATTTGTTTGTTCTTGAAAGTTTTAAAAAACGAGTGATAAAAATATGAGCGACGAAGCAAAAAAACAAGATTATTCAGCAGATAGTATTCAGGCTTTAGAAGGAATGGAGCATGTTAGAATGCGTCCTTCAATGTATATTGGTGATGTTGGTGTGAGAGGATTACATCATTTGGTTTACGAGGTAGTAGACAACTCTATTGACGAAGCAATGGCTGGTCATTGTGACACTATTTCTGTAATTATTAATGAAGATAATTCGGTTTCAGTAAAAGACAATGGTCGTGGTATTCCTGTAGGAATGCACAAAAAAGAAGGTGTTTCTGCTTTAGAGGTGGTAATGACTAAAATTGGTGCGGGCGGTAAATTCGATAAAGATTCTTATAAAGTGTCTGGTGGTTTACACGGTGTTGGTGTATCAGTAGTGAATGCACTTTCTAGGCATTTAAAAGCAACAGTCTTTAGAGATGGTAAAATTTGGGAACAAGAATACAGCCAAGGTAAAGCATCATATCCTGTAAAAACAGTTGGAACTACTGATGAAAAAGGTACAATGGTTACTTTTATGGCTGATGATACTATTTTTCAAACAGAAATTGATTTCAATTACGAAACGCTTTCTATGCGAATGCGTGAATTGTCCTTCTTAAATCAAGGGGTTACTATATCAATTACCGATAAAAGAAATAAAGACGATGAAGGAAACTTTATTAAAGAAGTATTTTTAAGCACTGAAGGTTTAACCGAGTTCGTGAAGTATTTAGATGCTACTAGAGAGCAATTAACTTCAGATGTGATTGCTATGGAGGGTGAGAAAAATGGTATTCCTGTTGAAGTTGCCATGGTGTACAACACTTCTTATACAGAAAATTTACATTCTTATGTAAATAACATCAACACTCATGAAGGAGGTACTCATCTTTCTGGTTTTAGAAGAGGCCTAACACATACATTAAAAAAGTATGCTGAAAATTCTGGTTTATTAAAAAATTTAAAATTTGATATCGCTGGTGATGATTTCCGTGAAGGATTGACAGCAATTATATCTGTAAAAGTAGCAGAACCTCAATTTGAAGGGCAAACAAAAACAAAATTAGGTAACCGTGAAGTTTCTTCTGCAGTAAGTCAAGCAGTTTCTGAAATGCTAACCGATTATTTAGAAGAACACCCTGATGATGCTAAAATTATAGTACAAAAAGTAATTTTAGCTGCTCAAGCAAGACACGCTGCTAGTAAAGCACGTGAAATGGTACAACGTAAAACCATAATGTCTGGAGGTGGTTTACCCGGAAAATTGTCAGATTGTGCATGGACAGATCCTGAAAAATGTGAAATATTCTTAGTCGAGGGTGATTCAGCAGGCGGTACAGCGAAACAAGGTAGAGATCGAAATTTTCAGGCTATATTACCTTTGCGTGGTAAAATATTGAATGTTGAAAAAGCAATGCAACACAAAGTCTTCGAAAACGAAGAAATTAAAAGTATGTACACTGCTTTAGGTGTAACCGTAGGGACAGAAGAAGATGCCAGAGCTTTAAATACTAGTAAATTACGCTATCATAAAGTAGTGATTATGTGTGATGCCGATGTAGATGGTAGTCATATTGAAACTCTAATTCTAACATTTTTCTTCCGATACATGAGAGAATTGGTAGAAAATGGGAATATATATATCGCTGCTCCACCACTCTATTTAGTTAAAAAAGGTGCGAAAAAAGAATATGCGTGGGATGATGATGAACGTGATGCCTTGGTTAAAAAATTTGGCGGTGGTACTATTCAACGATATAAAGGTCTTGGTGAAATGAATGCAATCCAACTTTGGGATACCACCATGAATCCTGAACACAGAACCATGTATCAGATGACCATAGAAAATGGTGCTGAGGCAGATCGTGTATTCTCAATGTTAATGGGTGATGAAGTCCCACCAAGAAGAGAATTTATTGAAAAAAATGCAATTTATGCAAATATCGATATTTAAGAATTATTAAATTTAAAAAAAATGAAAGTAACAGTAGTGGGTGCAGGTGCAGTAGGTGCAAGTTGTGCTGAGTATATAGCCATTAAAGATTTCGCTTCTGAAGTAGTAATATTAGACATTAAAGAAGGTTTTGCTGAAGGTAAAGCAATGGATTTAATGCAAACAGCTTCTCTAAACGGGTTTGACACTAAAATCACAGGAATAACTAA
>DOIV01000084.1 GCA_003511845.1 Flavobacteriaceae bacterium
TTAAGTGATAGAGGATGTTTCTTAGCAAACTTTAAACCAGCAAGAGGTGATTATGCAGCTGACGGAGCTTTGTATACTATCGAAGCTAAAGCATTTACACCAAATGATTATGGTTTGTATCAAATGGCAGGTAATGTTTCAGAATGGACAGCTACAGCATATAACCCAGTATCTTATTATTTAGGTTCTACTATGAACCCTAATGTAGATGATGAGACAAATAAAAGAAAAGTAATTCGTGGAGGATCTTGGAAAGATGTAGCCTACTTTTTAGAAGTAAGTACAAGAGATTATGAATATGGAGATTCAGCAAGAAGCTATATAGGTTTTAGAACTGTACAAGACTATATGGGTACTAAAATGAATGAAAAAAAATAATATCAACACAATAATAATATAGAATTAAAGTTTTAAATAACACAATTAAAATTAATCTAAAATTAAATTAACCCAATATTAAAATTAACAAAAAAAAATTAGAAATTATGGCAGGATCACTTAAACAGAAAAAAATCATGAACTTCGTTTATGGTATGGGAGCATCAATAGTATTAGTTGGTGCATTATTCAAAATCTTACACTTTAGCATCGGACCTTTAACAGGTGGTGTTATGTTAACAATTGGTTTATTAACAGAAGCAGTAATTTTTGCAATCTCTGCATTTGAACCAGTAGAAGAAGATTTAGACTGGTCATTAGTATATCCTGAATTAGCAGGAGGTGAAGGTTTAGATAAAATAGCTGGCGGTAATGATGCTGAAGGTTTATTATCTTCAAAATTAGACAACATGTTAGCAGAAGCAAATCTTGACTCTGAAATGATGACTAGATTATCTTCTAGCATTCAAAATTTTGCTGGAGCTGCTGAAAGTATAGGACCAGCTGCAGATTCAGTTGCTGCAACTAGTAGATATAGTGAGCAATTAACGTTGGCTGCTAGTAATATGGAATCATTAAACAGTTTATATAAAGTACAATTTGATAGTGCTTCTAAACAAGCTGAAATGAGTGAGGCTGTTGCAGAGAACACTGAAAGACTGAAAGATCAAATGGAATCTTTAGCAACAAACTTATCATCACTTAATGGAGTGTATGGAGGTATGTTGTCAGCAATGTCATCAAACAGAGCTAATTAGTATTTATTTAAACCGAACTATTAACTAAAACCTAATTAGAAAAAATGGCAGGAGGCAAATTATCACCAAGGCAGAAAATGATTAACTTAATGTATTTGGTATTTATTGCAATGTTAGCAATGAATATGTCAAAACAAGTATTATCTGCATTTGGTATCATGAACGAAAAACTGACAGAAGCAAACGTGTCAGCGGACAATAAGAATGGTGCAACGTATGCTAGTTTAGCTACAAAAGCATCAGATCAACCAGAGAATTTTAGCGACTTAAATACGAACGCTCAAAAAATTCAAGCTCTATCAGCAGATTTTAATGCTTTCATAGAAACTATGAAAGAAGAATTGACTGTAGGAGTTGAAGATACAAGCGACTTTGAATCTATGGACGGTACCGACGCTGGAAATACTTTTTTCTTTAAAGGAGAAGAATATTCAGAAAATGGTCAAGCATTTGTAGATAAAGTTGAAAGCTATAGAAGTAAAGTAGCTGACATTTTAAAGAATGCTCAAAAGAAGAAAGAATTTAATGGTATTATTTCAAATGTAAAAAGACGTTTTGATACTTCTGAGCAAGAGACAAGAGATGGTGCAAAGCAAACATGGTTAAAAAACCGTTATGAAGGTTTTCCTTTAATAACTACAGTAACCAATCTTTCACAAATTCAAGCTGATATTAAAAAGACTGAATCTGAAATGTTATCTGCAATGGTACAAGGTCAATTAGAAAGTGATGTGTCAATGTCAAATTACACCACTATTTTAATACCAGATGCACCAGCAACTTTAAAAGGAGCTAACTTTAAAGGTAAAATTGTATTAGGTCGTTATGACGCTAGTTTAAAACCTTCAAAAGTTATTATAAACGGTAAAGAAATTACAAACATTAAAGATGGTGGAGCTATATTAGATTTCCCTGCAGGTGATGTTGGTGAGAATGAAATCAAAGGTGAGTTTATCTTTAAAGAAGGTGATTCTCTAATAAGATTACCTATTCAAACTAAATATGCTGTAGTTGCAAAACCTAACAGTGCAGTAATTTCAGCAGACAAGATGAATGTAGTATATAGAGGTGTACAAAACCCTATTACTGTTTCTATGCCTGGAGTACCAGACAATCAAGTTAAAGCAAGTGCACCTGGAATGCGTAAAGTATCAGGTTTGGGTAAATATATGTTAAACCCTGGTAAAGGTAAATCTGTTAAGATTAATGTTACAGGTAAATTACCTGATGGTACACCAGTAACTTCTAGTCAAAACTTTAGAATTAAAAGTATACCAGCACCAATGGCAGCTGTAAGAGGTAGCCAATGGGGTACAATTAAAATGCCTAAAACATCTTTACAAAAGATGACAATAAGTGCTTTAATACCTGACTTTGAATTTGATTTGAAAATTAATGTATCTGGCTTTAGTATTAGAGTACCTGGTTCAGCTACTGTAATTGTTAAAGGTAGAAAATTCAACGCTGCAGCTATTAGAGCTTTAGGTAAAGCAAGAAAAGGAGACATGGTTACAATATTTGATGTAAAAGCTTCGTTAGGAGGTAACAGTGGTTATTACTTAAAGAAAGTAGGTGGCCTGAATGTACAAATAACAAATTAAAATAAGTATTATGAATTTAAGAGGTTTTTTAGTAGTGTGTGTTGCAGTATTAGCAACAAGCTCAATATTCGCACAGGCTAACTTGCTAAACGCAAAGATCCCTGAAGAAATAGGGATGAAAACTGTAGAGCAATTAGCAGCTGATAATGACGGACCATTACCTTACGGTTATATAGATGATAGAGATATCCTCTGGTCTAAAGTTGTTTGGGAATATATTGACTTGAATGAGAAAATTAATTTACCATTCTATTACCCAATTGACACCAATAATATTAGCTCTAGTAGAAGGTCTCTTTATGACACTTTATTGAGAGGTATTAAAAGTGGTGAAATTGCAGACATTTATGACGATTCTTATTTTGAAAATAAGTTAACTTATAAAGAAATTCAAGGTCGTATGTCTAGAGTTGATACTAGTGATGCTATGTATGATTTATTAAATGAAGGAGAAGAAATTACTCCTGATATGTATGAAGAATATGTAGATGTAACAAACTTAACTTCTGGAGATATTGCTGGTCTTAAAATTAAAGGCGTGTGGTATTTCGATAAGAGGCAAGGTGAATTAAAATACCGTTTATTAGGTATTGCACCAGTTGCACCAGATGTTAACTTTTTAAATCAAGGAAGTGCTCAAGAAGAATTAATTCCATTATTTTGGATTTGGTATCCTGGAGCAAGAAACTTGACTCATGCAATGAAAGTGTTTAATAATAAAAATTCAGCATTCCCTTTATCTTATGATCATTTGTTAAATGCACGCCGTTTTGTGGCAAGTATTTACAGGGAAGAGAATATATATGGTAATAGAGATGTTGCCGAGTATATTAAAGGAAATGCTTTATTCCAAGTTCTAGAATCTGATAGACTTAAAGAAGATATTAGAAATAAGGAACTAGATATGTGGAATTACTAAAAATTCACCGTAGTATATCTGAAAACTTCTGTTCTTAATTGAACAGGAGTTTTTTTTATGTTTAAAATTTAGATAAAAATAGAACAGTTATAAACCCCTTCTTTTTTAAGAGAAGGTGACTACGCCCAAGCGTAGTCAGAAGGGATATGTTTTATTACCTTTGCATTATGAATGTAGATTATATTATTGTAGGTTTAGGTTTGGCTGGTTTAGCTTTTACTGAAGAGTTAGAACGTAATCACAAATCTTATGTGGTGTTTGAGGATAATTCTCAAAACTCATCATTGGTAGCTGGCGGCGTTTATAATCCTGTAATTTTAAAACGTTTTACTCCTGTTTGGGATGCTTTAGATCAATTAAAGTCAGCACTTCCTTTTTATCAATCCTTAGAAAAAAAATTAAATACTCAATTTGATTTTCCTATAGATATTTATAGAGTTTTCACTTCCATTGAAGAGCAAAACAATTGGTTTAATGCCTGTGACAAACCTTTTTTTGAAAAATATATGATTGCTGAGGTAGTTAAAAATCACAATGAGTATATAAATGCACCTTTTGGTTTCGGACACATTACCAATACAGGTAAAATAGATACCAAGGCATTGTTGCAATCCTATAGGAATTATCTTGTAGAAAAAAATAAATTGTTTAATGAGAGTTTTGATTATGATTCACTTCAATTGGAAAATAATGAAGTAGTTTATAAAAATTTTAATTCAAAACAAATTGTTTTTTGTGAAGGTTATGGCGTTGTTAAGAATCCGTTTTTTAAAAGTATTCCTTTAAAAGAAGCAAAAGGAGAATTGTTGACCATTCATGCTCCTGAATTAAAATTGGAGGTAATTATTAAATCTTCTGTTTTTATTATGCCTTTAGGAGATAGTTATTATAAAATAGGAGCAACTTTTAATTGGACAGATAAAACCTTGCATCCAACAAAAGAAGCTAAAGAAGAATTGATAAAAAAATTGAATAAAGTAATTACTGTAGATTATAAAGTTGTTGGTCAGTCAGCAGGTATCCGCCCAACGGTAAAAGACAGAAGGCCAATTCTAGGAAGGCATTCTACCTATAAACAACTCGCAATATTAAACGGATTAGGCACTAGAGGTGTAATGTTGGCTCCAAAATTAGCAAAACAACTCTATGATTGTTTAGAAAATAATAAAGAACTAGATGCGGTAATTAATATTAACCGATTTGAAGGCTAAATAATGCGTGTTTTTGCTTGGATAGGAAGGGTTTAGATATTTTTTGAAAATAAAAATTTTACTTTTTATTAAAAACCTGTTTGTTGTGTGGTTACAATCAAGTCTTTTGTCTTACTTCTAATAGTGAAACGGCCTAACTTCTTTTATCAGACATTAATGTTTCTAATTTAATACCTTCTTCATTTTTATAATCAGGATTGTAATGGATAAACATATTACCGTACAAAAGCCTAGATAATCTTAAAGTTAGCGGTGTAAAAAGAATAAGCATGATAAATATTCCAATAAATATAGTTAGCAAGTCTAAACCTATAAGCCATAGAATGATAAAAGTTGCAATTGCACCACCTACGGTTAAACCATAAGAAACATACATGGCTCCGTAATAAAATCCAGGTTCAATTTCATATTTGATTCCGCATTTAGGACAATACTTATGCATCTTTAAAAGGTTTTTTAAATGTAACATATTATTGTCTTTAAAGAATTGTCCATCATTACATTTCGGGCATTTATTGTTGACAATGCTATATAGTTTGGAACCTTTTTTAAACATTTTTATTATTGAATAATAGTGATAGATTTGCAAATGTAAAATTAATAATAAAAATGAATGTAGCAATACCAATTAAATTATAAATAAGTCATAAATAAATTGGAATATGTTTTTCTTTTTTTAAGGCAAAAATTCTTTTCATAGCCATAGCTACGAAAATAATTTTTAGCAAAGAGAAAGGGAAATAGAAACGATTTATATTACATGTTTTATAATTTAATTGGTATAAACGCTACATAAAATAGATAATAAATGCTAAACGCACATAATGTAACGGTTTCTTTTGCAGGAGAAGATTTGTTTTCTGGTATCACTTTTAAGCTTGATGCAGGCAATAGAGTAGGGTTGGTAGGTAAAAACGGAGCTGGTAAATCTACCTTGTTGAAAATAATTGCCAAAGATCAAGAATTTGACAAAGGCACAATGGCCTTAGAAAAAGATGTTAGAATAGGTTTTTTAAGACAAGATATTGATTTTGTGTTAGGAAGAACTGTCTTAGAAGAGTCCTATCAAGCATTTACTGAGATAAAAAAAGTTGAAAAGCAATTAGAAGAAGTTAACATAGCTTTAGTAGAAAGAACGGATTATGAAAGTGAATCTTACCATCAACTGATGGTTGATTTAAGTGATTTGACACATCGTTTTGAGTTGATTGGTGGTTATAATTACCAAGGGGATACTGAAAAGATATTACAAGGTTTAGGTTTTAAGCGTGAAGATTTTAATCAACTTACTGATACGTTTTCTGGAGGATGGCGAATGCGGATTGAATTGGCAAAATTACTATTACAAAATAATGATATTTTACTATTAGATGAGCCTACTAACCATTTAGATATAGAATCGATTATTTGGTTAGAAGAGTTTTTAAAAGGTTATTCAGGTGCAATTATGTTGGTTTCGCATGATAAAATGTTTTTAGATAATGTAACCAACCGTACCATTGAAATATCCTTAGGTAAAATTTACGATTACAAATATAATTATTCAACGTATTTGACGCAACGTAATGAAATAAGAGAGAAACAGCTGCAATCACAAAAAAATCAAGAAAAAGAAATTAAGCGTACAGAACAGCTTATTGAAAAGTTTAGAGCGAAAGCGAATAAGGCTTCAATGGCACAATCGCTGATAAAAAAATTAAATAAGGTTGAGCGTATAGAAGTTGATGCTGAAGACACTTCTGTAATGAAAGTCCGTTTTAATATTTCTATTCAGCCAGGTAAGGTAGTGTTAGAAACAAAGAATGTCTCGAAAAGTTATGGTGATAAGCATGTGCTTGAAGATGTTAATTTGTTAATAGAGCGAAATAGTAAAATTGCGTTTGTGGGGCAAAACGGACAAGGTAAGTCTACCTTGGCTAAAATGATAGTAGGTGATATTCCGTTTGAAGGCGATTTAAAATTGGGACATAATGTTCAGATAGGGTATTTCGCACAAAATCAAGCAGAGCATCTTGATGGAGAAAAAACGGTCTTAGAAACCATGGAAGACGCATCTACAGATGGGAATAGAATGAGAGTTAGAGATATGTTGGGTTCGTTTTTATTTGGCGGTGATGATGTAGAGAAGAAAGTAAAAGTACTTTCGGGTGGTGAGCGTAACCGATTGGCATTGTGTAAGATGTTGTTATCCCCTTTTAACGTTTTGGTGATGGATGAGCCTACCAATCATTTAGATATTGCTTCTAAAAACGTATTAAAAACAGCCTTGCATAATTTTGAAGGAACGTTAATTTTGGTTTCTCATGATCGTGATTTCTTACAAGGATTGACCAAAACGGTTTATGAGTTTAAAGATGGAAATATCAGAGAATATTTAGGCGATATAGATTATTACTTAGAAGAGCATAACCTTGAAAATATGCGTGAAGTTGAGAAAAAAACAAAAAAAGCAAAGGTTAAAAAAGCATCAAAAAGTAACTATAAAGAAGATAAGCAAAAAGAAAAACAGCATAAGCAAATACAAAATAAGCTTTCTAGAATTGAAACTGAAATTGCCAACCTTGAAAAAGACGTAGCCGAAATTGATAAAAAACTATCTGATGCTGTTGAGTATGAAAAACTGACTGCTCAACCTGATTTTTTTGCTAATTATCAAGCAAAAAAAGATAAAATTGATAGCCTAATGCAAGAGTGGGAAACTTTACATGAAAGTTTGGTAAGATAATGTAGTAATTTATTCTGCATTTTTAATTTTAATATCTTCTAAATAACGGCTACATGTTGTTAAAACATTATGACAGAAGTTGTACCATGGCATCCATCCAATATAATCGGTGTTTTTGTTGTTTTGTTTGACCGTAATTTTTAATTTAATCCATCGTTGTTTAGCACCCAAGATGTTGATTTTATAAAGATCTTCTATAGATTTGTCATTTTCAAATAGCCAGTCTCTAGGGTTTATTCTTGTTTTTTCTGATTCAGTGCTAGGTCTTGAATAGATGTGTAATGGTTTTTTATTTGGTATTAATTTTTTACTCATAAAAACCGATTCATTAAAATCAGTATTTAAGTACTTATAATTAATCCAAAAATCAGCGTATTTTTTTGTTAATGAATCTAATTGAGATTTATTAAAGAAGTTGTCGCCATTATTGATAATTACTTGGTCTATTGATTTTATTTTGACACTATTATTTGAACTTTGACTTATAGTAATATAAGGCTCTATTATTTTATATTCAGCCTGAGTTAAGTATTTAATGATTTTTTCATCTATATTCATTAAGGGTATAGAATCTTGTTTACTAATGGCTAAGTTAAATTCTAAATCACATTCGTTAATAACTTTAATTTGAGAGTTTATTGAAATTGAAAAAGCAATTACAAATGAAATGGTACAACTGAGTTTAAGCATTTTGTCAATTTTGATGGTGCGTATTATTATGAATATGCAAGTTACATTTAATTTCATTTAAACTGTAAACAAAATATTTATCGAACGCAGGTTGTCAGAAGTATACTATAAAAAACTAAAGCCATAACTAAGATAAAATCTTACTTATGGCTTTTAGCTGAAAGATTAACACAAGTTGTAATTACTTACGTTTACCATTTAGAAAACAGTATGCTTTGTTAATCATTTCTTTAAAATACAAGTCTAATCAGTAATATGTTAGTATCGAAACACTATCATTATGCTTAATCTTATATTTTAAATCGTTTTTAATAAATTTTCTTTTCCAATTATTCATGCTAAACACTTGGTGTAGAATGCTACCAAATTAAAGTCTTAAATGCTGTGTGAAAATCATTTCTCATTTGATTTTTTACGTTGAAAAAATAATTCTATAACAAAGTTACATTTTAATTTTTTCGCCTTAATACATCAAAAAAATACTTTAATTGTTCCAAACAACGTTTAAAATTTAAATAGGTATAAATTATTAAAAACAAAAAGAACGTTCTTTTAAGAATTTAAAATAGGCTATTTTAGTTGTTTCTCTCTAGTATAAATACCAGCTATCTATAACCAAGTTATAACTATTTACAATTCTTATACCAAAGATATAAAGATAGTGTGAAAGCAAAAAACAAACAACTGTTTAGTTTTCAACAAGATATGAAGAGTGTTTATCAACAAATGTTAATAGAAAAAGCCCTGCTTCTTGAAAGAAATAGGGCTTTAATATGATGAAGAAAAGAATAGTTATATTCTTACTTCTTTTATTCTTGCTTTTT